>JAYRVN010000115.1:0-18972 GCA_041918535.1 Chloroflexota bacterium | reverse complement strand
TCGCTCAGATACTCAAAAGTGCCTTCGCGTTGATAGCCGATGCTGAAATGTCCGCCCCAAAGCTGGCGCAAGTCCAGCGCGGCGCACAATTGCTGCATAAAATCGGCCGCGCGCGTTTGCCGGATGGTCTGGTCGAAAGGAGGTGTAAAGAGCAACTCGATGCCTTGCGCCGCCAGCAGGCGCGTGCGCTCTTCGGGAGTGGTCAGATAATAACGCTCGGCCGCGCCACGGATTATTTCGGCCGGATGGGGAAAAAAAGTTAGAACGGCGACGCGCGCCTCTATGGCCTGGGCAGCGGCCAGCATTTGTTGCAGAAGTTGTTGGTGTCCGCGGTGCAGGCCGTCGAAAACGCCGATAGCCAGAACGGTCGGCCGCCGCTCGCGTACCTCAGCCAGGCTTGAAACATGGTCAAAGCGGGTCATGAGCGATGGTTATAACCGACGCGGCCTTAATTTTCAACCGGCAGGAAGATTTTTTCCGGCAGCCAAAGGGCGTCGGCGGCCGTAACAAGGCCGACAAAGTCGGCCGGAGGGGCATAGACGCGCGCCAGTTCACCGAAGGGGTGTTCTGTCAGGCGCTCGACAGGGCGTCCCTGGCGCAAGGCTTGGGCGGCCGCCGCGTCCAGGTCGAGCCGGGGCAAATGTTGAACGGCGGCATCCAGGGGCAACAACTGTTGGCGCAGGGTATCGGGTGTGAGTTGGTCGAGAGGGAGGGCGGATTCGGCCGAAAATTCTCCCACCCACAGCCGTCGCAAGCCGATCACATGCGCCCCGCACCCCAATGCTTCGCCCCACGCCTGCACCAATGTGCGCACGTACGTGCCCGATGAACAAACCAACGTCAGCGCTGCCTCATCGTCTCGCCACTCCCCCAACTCCAGGCTTTCAATGAACACCCGGCGCGGGGCGCGCTCCACCTCGATTCCGGCGCGCGCCAGCGCATAAAGCGGCCGTCCGGCTTGCTTCAGCGCCGAAAACATCGGCGGAATCTGGTCGATCGCTCCCAGGAAGGTGTCCAATTCGGCCGAAAGTTGCGCCCTGGTCACATCTACCGGCCGCACCTGCACCACATCCCCTTCCGCATCATAGGTGGTGGTCGTCTGCCCCAAACGCACGTTGACCCAATAACACTTCGATTGGCCGACTACATACTCCAGCAAACGGGTCGCTCGCCCCACGCCGATCACCAGCACGCCCGTCGCCAGGGGGTCCAACGTGCCCGCATGGCCGATTCGTCGCACGCCCGCCACGCGTCGCACCCGGTTCACCACGTCATGTGACGTCATGCCGCCGGGCTTGTCAATGTTCAAAACCCCCTCCATTCCCGCCTACCCCCTGTTTAGCTCTTGGCGTTACGCCGCTTCTTATCTTGCTGCCGGATGGTTTCCTGGCTGCGTCGCACCACCAACGCCACCGCGTCCGGCAACCCGGAACGCAGGGTGCAGCCGGCTGCGCCGGGGTGACCGCCGCCCCCCAGGCTGGCCGCCAATTCAGACACATCATAAGGCGGGCGGCAACGCCAGCTAACCGTCACCTGGCCGTCGTCGGTTTCTAGCAAGACGACGCTGATCTTGGCCTGTTCGACATCACCGAGCAGACTGGCGAGGCCGGCAGTACTGAGACCATTCAGGCCGGCTTGTGCGCGATCGGCCGAACTGATCCCCGTCCAGATCAACCCATCTTCAATCTGCATATTATTCAAACCGGCCCGCCACACCCACAACATCGAAACAGGGCTGAGCTTCAACGCCTGACGCGTGATACTCGACAAATCCGCTCCTGCCTCCATCAGCGCCCCGGACACCGCCAGCGTATGCGCCGTCACGTTCGGCGTGCTGAAACTCTGCGAATCCGTCACGATCCCTGTCAGCAAGCTGACTGCTATCTCCGGCGTGATCACAATCCCCAATCCCTTAAACAAATCGTATAGCACTTCAGCCGTTGAACTCGCTGCCGGCTCCACCAGATTGAGGTTTCCGAAACGGGTATTAGTAATGTGATGATCGATATTGATAATCGTCGGCCGCGGACCAGGCAGATTCGTCAGCACGCGCCCCATGCGTTGTTCGTCGCCGCAATCAACCGCAATGATCAGATCAAAATCAGAGCGAGTCGCCACCCGGCGGCGCATCTGCGCTTCATCCAGCACCTCATCCCCCATCGCCAGATATTGGAAACGCGCCAACAAACCATCGTCGCACGCCAGCGCCACCTGCTTTCCCCATTGGCGCATTCCCAAACCCACGGCTGTCAACGCGCCCAAGGCGTCACCGTCTGGGCTGATGTGCGTGATCACCAGCACATTCTCCGCCATTTCAATGGCCTGTCTGATTGCCTCAAGCATCTTGAAAACTCACCTGCCGACACAAAAAAGGGGGCGAAGCCTGCCCGGCGTCGCCTCCTTTATGTGTGAAATGGGGTTGCGGGGACTGCTTTAAGAACCCTCGTCTGCCGGAGGAATCTCTAAAGAGTCCAACAACTGATTGATATGTTCCGCCCGCGCCAGCGACGGGTCCCAATGGAAATGCAAAATCGGCGCATGGCGCAATTGCACATGCTCCGCCACTTCATGGCGGAGAAAGCCGTTAGCGTGTCCTAACCCTTCCATCACCTCGGCCTGCCGGCTCTCATCGCCCAGCGCGTTCACATACACATCCGCATATTGTAGTTCGCGGTCAATCTGCACACCCGTCACCGTAACACCTTGCAAGCGCGGGTCCCGCATGGCGCGCGAGAACAAATCCCCCAGAAACAGCTCTATTTGCTGCGCTACTCGTTCCTGTTTAATCGTTGTCATACCACCGCTCCCGGCCTGGCGACTCCCAGGCGTCTGCCGCGTAAACGCCGCGAAGACTATCGAGGCACTTCACGACTGACAACAAATTCGATGATATCGCCCGGGCGGAAGTCGTTGAAATTCTCCAACCCCACGCCAAACTCGAAACCAGCCTTGACTTCTCGCACATTATCTTGCAAGTGCCTGAGGCTAGCCACGCGAGTATCAGCCAGGAGACGGCCGTTGCGGATGACTCGCGCCTGAGCATTGCGTTGAGCCATGCCGGTGCGCATATAACAACCGGCAACATTGCCAGACCCGCGAACCCGAAAAATCTCACGCACCTCGGCTCGGCCGATCACAACCTCTTCGAAAACCGGCCCTAACAACCCTTTGATAGCCCGCTCCACATCCTCGATTAGCTCATAGATAATGCGATAGGTGCGAATCTGAACCCCTTCGCTCTTAGCCATGGGTGCGGCGGCAGAGTCTACATTCACATTAAACCCCAACACGACCGCTTTCGAGGCGGAAGCCAGCATAATATCGC
Source organism: Chloroflexota bacterium (assembly GCA_041918535.1). Lineage (GTDB taxonomy): Bacteria > Chloroflexota > Anaerolineae > Promineifilales > Promineifilaceae > DAOTXO01. Next base: position 15,647 of record JAYRVN010000115.1, on the reverse strand, counting down.
TTTCCGACACATCGCCGGTGGCTGCGCGCAGAATATCAATTTCGACCCCTTCGTGATCGATCTTCTCCAGCGATGAGGTGAGGGGCTCCAGGGAGCCTTGCACATCCGCCTTAAGGATAAGATTCAAGGTTTGAGTCTCGCCCGCCTGCATACGGCTGAAAAACTCATCGAGTGAAGTGCCGCGTTTTTCCGCGACGCCGCTGCTGCGTTGTTGCTCTAATTCGACCACCAACCGGCGGGCCTCTTTTTCATTCGGCACAACCTGGAAACGCTCTCCCGCCTGCGGCAGACCATCCAGGCCAGCAATGGATACCGGCGATGAAGGGGTGGCTTTGCTAATGAGCTTCCCGTTGTAGTCGAACATGGCCTTGATGCGGCCGAAGTGCATGCCGGCCAGCACGGTGTCGCCCGCTTTTAAGGTCCCGTTTTGCACGAGGACTGTCGCCATATTGCCCCGGCCGCGCTCAATTCGCGCTTCCAACACCACGCCAGTGGCAGTCGCTTTGGGGTTGGCGCGCGGGTGAATTTCATCGGCGATCAAGATAATCGCTTCCAGCAAATCCTCAATGCCCGCCTTGGTCTTGGCCGAAACGGGAATGACTAACGTGCTGCCGGCCCAGTCGTCGGGCACCAGCCCGGCTTCGCTAAGTTGTTGCTTAACCCGCAGGGGATTGGCCGTGGGCAAATCGGTCTTGTTCAAGGCGACCACAATTGGGACGTGGGCAGCCCGCGCATGGTCAATGGCCTCTCGTGTTTGAGGCATCACGCCGTCATCGGCGGCTACAACCAGAATGGCAATATCGGTGGCTTGCGCCCCACGAGAACGCATGGCTGTGAAGGCTTGATGACCGGGTGTGTCTAGAAAGGTGATAGTTTGACCTTCATGTGAAATCTGATAAGCGCCGATGTGCTGGGTAATGCCGCCCGCTTCCCCGGCCGTCACATTGGCGCGGCGGATCACGTCGAGCAAAGATGTCTTGCCGTGGTCAACATGCCCAAGCATGGTGACTACGGGAGGGCGGGGGGACAGGTCTCTTTCCGCTTCCTGGGCTAGAATGCGTCGCCACATAGGGCGATCAATTGCCTCGTCGACGACTTCTTCGGCAATTTCGGCGATGCTTTGGGGTTGATAACCCATCTCTTCCGCCACAATCGCCGCGGTGTCGAAATCAATTTGTTGATTGATGTTAGCCATGATGCCATTGCGCATCAACTCTTTGATGACATCAATGGGACTTACTTGCATCAGATTGGCAAGCTCACGCACAGTAATATAGTCGGGTATTTCAATGGCTGTTTTTGTGTTACTCATAGTCAAACTGCCTCGAACGGCTGGCTGCGCTGAAGCAACCGGCGATAATCTGTCCTTAGGACGTAATCTGTTCAGCCTCAAGCTGAGGTTTAGCCGCCAGAATTAGGTCGCTTTCCTCAGCCGTCAAATGTGTGTTAAGCGCAGTGTTAAGCAAGCCTTTGCGCACCGCTTTTTCCCAACAGGCGGGCTGATCACATAGATAAGCGCCCCGACCGTTGCGTTTGCCTGTCGGATCAAGCACGACGCCGTTTTCCGTGCGCACGATGCGGGTAAATTGTCGCTTGTCGGACTTTTGCCGGCAAGCCACGCAAGTGCGTTGCGGAATGTGTTTAGGTCGTCGCGGCTTGGCTATCTGTGTCATGAGCGCGCCAGAGCTGTCTGCGAAAAGAGTTGAAACAGAGGCCATTGCCAACCCCGTCAGGTCGCGGGCAAAATGCCTCAACTAGAGATCGCTAAATGTATCATCATCCTCCGGGCTTTCCCAGGTCGGCCGGCGACGGTTCTTCTTGTGTTTGCGTTTCGCCAAAACACGACCGGCGGTCTCGTCGTAGACCAACTCCTTGCCTTTGCTGGCCGGTTTACCGCGCTTGTCGGCTTCCTCTTCTTCAATCGATGGCGCGGGCTGGGTGATAATCGGGATGATAGGTTTGGGTTTGGCCTTGCTGGGACGTTTTACCTCCACCAGCGGCCGGCTCAAGTCGTCTATGGGGAGGGTTGGTTCCGGTAAAGCCGGTTGAGGCGCTGCCGGTTCGGCCAGGAGTTCTTCCGGTGTAAACAGCGCATCCGGCTCTGCCGCCATTTCAGCGAAAAGCTCTCGCTCCGTTTCGAGCTCCAGCATTTCAGGCGCTTCTTCCTCGGTGATTATCTCTGCCGTTGCTTCCGGTTCAGGCGCCTCGGCGGGTTGGTGTTGCGCCAACTGTTCTTGTAGGGCGGCCATACGTTGTTTGACCTGTTCCAGCGCTTTATCGCCGAAGCCGTCAATTGCCAGCAAGCCATCGCCGCCTAACTCCAATTGATAGAGGACATCGCCCACAGTTTTATAGCCGTTTTGCAGCAGCAAATTGTGGAAACGTACCATCAGGTCCAATTCTTCCAGGTCCAATTCCCAATACTCTTTGGGGATACGTTTGCGCGCCAAGACGCGTTCTTTGCGAATTTGCTCGTGAGTTGTGGCGCGGGTGGTGATGATGCGGCCTTCAACACCGGCAATGAAACGGCTCAGGTAGCCATAATCTTCCGCCGTTATTGGCCGTCGCGCGGCTTTCTTTTCTAAGACGGCTCTCACTTGTTCCAGCAGGTTTTTGTCTTTCACGACCGTCTGGTCGGCCATCGGATTATTGAGAATATCCAGGCTATCTTGGGCGGCTTCCGTGAGGCTTTTGATGTCAATGCGCCAACCGGTGAGTTTGGCGGCCAGGCGGGCGTTTTGTCCTTCGCGGCCGATTGCCAGAGAGAGCTGGTCATCGGGCACGACGACGGTGGCGGTGCGCCCTTCATCGGGGGCGTCTTCCAGGAAGACTTGAGAGACGCGGGCCGGGCTGAGCGCTTTGGCGATAAAGCTTTTGGGATCGGCGTCCCACTCGATGACGTCTATTTTCTCGTCGTTGAGTTCGCGCACGATGCTCTGAATGCGCACGCCGCGCATACCGACGCATGCGCCGACGGGATCAACGCCGGGTTGGAGGGCCATGACGGCGATTTTGGAGCGGGCGCCGGCTTCGCGGGCGATGCTTTTTATGTCCACCTGACCGTTATAGATTTCGGGGACCTCCAATTCTAGCAAGCGACGCAGGAGGTTGCGGTGATTACGGCTGACGATGATTTGCGGCCCTTTGCTGGTGCGGCGCACTTCGAGGATGTAGACGCGCAATTTGTCGTGGGGCCGATAGCGTTCGTGATCCACTTGTTGGTTACGGGGGAGAGAGGCCTCAGTGCGTCCCAGGCCGATGGTGATGTTGCCGCCGCTGACGCTTTGGACGGTGCCGTTGACGATTTCACCTTCGCGGCCGGAGAATTCGTCGAAGAGGTGGTCGCGTTCGGCTTCTCGAACCCGTTGGAGGATGACTTGTTTGGCGGTTTGGGCGGCGATTCGGCCGAAATCTGATGGTGTGCTATCCATCATGACTGTTTCGCCGAGCTGCGCCTGGGGGTATACCCGTCGGGCTGTCGTCAACTCCACCTCAGTGGCAGACGTCATCACCGATTCAACCACTTCCTTCTCCACCCAAATGGTCAACTCGCCCGTTTGCGGGTCAACGTCGGCCGTCACCTGCTGGGAAATGCTAGCACCGGTATCACGCCGATAAGCTGATACCAGCGCCGTCTTGAGCGCGTCAAACACGACCTCACGCGGGAGATTGCGATCACGGCAAATCTCATTGAACGCCAAAACAAAATCTTTCTTCATCCGATTCAACCCTGTGAAAAGAAAAAAGTGGGGTCCGCCCACTTTTCTGCATCAAATATTTATGATGAGACTGTCCATATTATAGCAACGGTTGCAAAATTCGCCAAGCGTGCGCCATAATCCTTAGTCTGGCTGCTTGCTCTGTCCAGCCCCTTTGGTAAACTCAGAAGGTGGATGAAATGGTCGGCTACAGTTGCCCGGCGCGGGCAAACTGGCGGCAATAATTGCAATGACGACTGAAGTGGTCGCCATACGAGAGATTAGGATGATAGTTTGGTCGCAGATAGGCATGGCTTTGATGATTAGCGCCGGCATTGTGGCGTTGGCGCTGTGGCGCGGTTGGCTTTCCCCTTCCGGGGCGGCCGGGGCAATGGTGGTTGGCACAGTAACGATGGGGTTGGGTGGCTGGTCATGGGGCGTACTATTAGGTGTTTTCTTTGTGAGCTCTAGCGCGCTTTCCCACTACAAACAGGCTGAAAAGCGGCAAGCGGCGGAAAAGTTTGATAAGGGTAGTCGGCGCGATGGGATGCAGGCGTTGGCGAACGGCGGCGTGGGCGCTGTGCTGGCGCTTTGCCATGCCGCTTTCCCGGCGGCGTTCTGGTTCCCTATTTTTGTGGGGGTGATGAGCACGGTGACGGCCGACACCTGGGCGACGGAGTTGGGCACTCTGAGCCGCCGCCCGCCGCGCCTGATCACGACGGGACGCCGGGTTGAAGTGGGTACGTCGGGTGGGGTCTCTCTGCTGGGCACGGCGTTTAGCCTGGCTGGCGGGGCGCTGATCGGGTTGGTCGCCGGCTTGTTTGCCGACGGCCTGACGGGGTGGGCGTATTTGTTGGTGGGCGGCGTCGGCGGCTTGACCGGCTCTCTGTTTGACAGTTTGCTGGGGGCGACGGTGCAGCAGATTTATTTCTGCGATTATTGCCGGAAAGATACCGAGCGCAAGCTGCATAAATGTGGCCAGCCTACACGCGTTTTGCGCGGCTGGAGCTGGCTGAATAACGATTGGGTCAACCTTTTGTCGTCGTTGGTGGGCGGCGCGGTAGCTGTGGCGTTGGCCCTGGCGTTTGGACTGGGTTGAGGTGGGAGCAAGGGTATGATCGGCAAGCGTTGTCTGGCCTGGGCGGCAGGATTGGTGTTAGCAGGGTTTGGACTGTGGGGATGCCGCCCGCAACCGGCCGGTTTGCCGGGGGCGACGGCGGCACCGACTGTGGCGATAGTTCAGGGCGAGACACTGGAAAGACCGGCGGCGACGCCGAACCCCACGCCAACGCCACCGGCAGCGACGGCGACAGAGGTGGTTTCGCGCCCGATTTCGGCCGAATCTCCTACCCCTCCCCCGCCGCTCTCCCCCACGCCTGCCCCTCCCGCCGCTACCTTCGCGCCGCCCGATCCAGCCTGGCCGACGCCGCTCCTACCCATTCCCACGCCCGCGCCGCCATTGGCCCGTTCGGCCGATATTATCAACATCATCCTGCTGGGCAACGACAATGCCTACATCCGCGGCGGACGCACCGACACCCTGATCATCGCCTCCATCAACACCCGCGCCAAAACCGCCTCGCTCCTCTCGCTCCCGCGCGATCTCTACGTCTACATCCCCGGCTGGACACTCGAACGCATCAATCTGGCGGCGCCGCATGGTTGGGGCGTCAACTATCCGGCCGGCGGCGGCCAACTGATTAAAGACACCATTTTGTACAACACCGGCATCCCCATTGACTATTATGTGCGTGTCGGCTTTGACGGCTTCAAACGCATCGTTGACACCCTCAAAGGGGTGGATGTGCCCGTTATTTGTCCGCTCACCGATTGGCGTCTCAAAGCGCCCGACCTTGACCAGACGCTGGAAGAAAACTGGGAGCAGTTCACCCTCGAACGCGGCGTCCAACACATGGATGGCGATCTGGCCTTGTGGTATGCGCGCTCGCGCAAAACCACCAGCGATCTTGAGCGCGGCCGGCGCCAGCAACAAGTGATCGCGGCCATCCTTGAGCGCGGTGTCACCCGTGATTGGATCAGCCATGTATCCGAATTGTGGGGGGTATTTGAAGATGAGGTGGAGACTGATCTGGACTTGACCATGCTGGTCAAGTTGGCGGCGTTGGCTCCGGCCGTCCGCGCCAACGGGGTGCGCCATCTATGGTTGGGGAACGGGGCGTTGCAAAACCTGACCCTGTCCGGCAAATGGCTGCAACGCCTGGATTGGGAGAAGGCGCAGCCGGTCTTTAAGCAGTTGCTCGCGCCGCCGACGTTGGGACGGGGGGCGCGCGGGGCGTTGACGGTGGAGGTGGTGACTAATAATGACGAAGCGTATCAATTATCGGCCGAAAACCTCATCTGGCAAGGTTTCTACCCCGTGCACACGCAGGCTCCCGACCTGCACACCGAAACGGGCCTTTTCCCCCAAACCAGCCTCACCTATCACGGCCCTAACTTCAAGGGGGCCTATGAATGGCTCCTGAGCTGGGTTTTCAGTAACACCCCGGTAACGCTCGATCCTCAACCCGACGCCGCCTACGACTATCAAGTTCAGCTTGGCGTAGATTTCAATTCCTGTCGTTCCCCGCTAACGGCTCCCGAACAAGCGCCTTAGCCGCCGTCGCCTATACGCGCCGTTCCCGATTACTTCGGCGGCAATGTTTGCACATAGGCCAGGGAGAGCGACAGCCACTCGGCCAATTCGGCGTCAGTTTCAAAACCGGCCGGCCCCACAACGATATACCCTTTCATCGGCCGACCGGTGAAATCCATCACCCGCGCATGGGGGCGCGCCAGGGCCGCCGCGTGCTGTTCCGGGCCTATCCGCGCCAGGAGCGTATCGCCCAACACACCACAACACAGGTTGCCGGCCAGCATAAAGCTCAATCCGCCGAACATTTTCTTCTCCACAACGCCCGGCCGATCCCCGAACCATTCTCGAATGCGTTCCGCCGCACCCTCATCATAAGCCATTGTGTACCCCCTCTAGGCGTCAAGGGCCGGCCGGGCGCGCTGCCAGGGCCAGGCCCCTACGGTGATATTGCGTCGCTGGAAGCTAAGGATCGCCAGGGCTAGAAAAACCAGCCCTGCGCCAACCAAAATCAACAGGTCGTTGGGATTCACCCCATTATCCAGAATCGAAGTGGGGTAATATTTGAACGGCAGAAAGCGACTGACGTCCTTGAGCGTGGTGTTGCTTTGCGCCAGATTGTTGATCAGCCAACTGCCGAGTAGCGCCGTCAGACCAAGCCCCAGGGCCGCCGAGCGGCGGGGTAGATAGGCCCCGGCCCACAGGCCGAACATGGCGAACAAGAAGGTGAGCGGCCAGGCGGCCAGCGTGCTCTGGAACAACTGCGCCGTGGTCAGAGTGGCGTCAACTTGTGTGTTCACATATAGCACGCACATGTAAAGCCCGGCGAAGTTAATCAGCAAAATGAGGCAGAGCGCGATGGACAAGGCAATCGCCTTGCCCAGGACAATGCGCCGGCGCGCCAAAGGCTGCGTGACGAACATTTCCAGAGTGCCTTGCTCTTCCTCGCCCACCAGGGTGGCTGCGCCGTTTATGACGGAATAGATCGCCACCAGAATGGGCAAGAAAGATAGGACATAGCCTTTGTAGTAGCCGGGGAAAGTGTCCATTTGGGATAAATCGCCAAATGCCTGATAGATGGCAATGTTGGAGAGATCGAGCCGGGCTAGTTGTTCTTGCAGGCTGGGATAGAGCAGCAGCACCAACGCCAGGTAGGTGAGAATCCCCAATCCCCAGACCAGAATGGCTCCGAGGCGGGCGCGAATTTCGATCAGGGTGTAACTAAGCATGGGCTTCTCCGTTGCTGCCGTAGTAACTCAGGAACACTTCTTCCAGCGAGAGATGCTCGGATTCAATGTCGGTGATGCCGAAGGGGGCGATGTCGAGCAGGAATTGGTCTAGATGGGCGTGAATTTCCAGGGATACCTGACCGGCCTGGCGAGAGAGCAGCTTGACTCCCGGGCGCTCGAAAATCTGAGTGGGCGGTTCGGCCGAAAATTGTATCTTCAGCCGTCGAAAGCGCTTGCCGATCAACTCGTCTACGCGCTCGACCTTCACCAACTCCCCGGCGCGAATGATGCCGACGCGATCACATACGGCCTGCACTTCCGGCAAAATGTGGGAAGAAAGGAATACCGTGCGGCCTTCCGCTTGGCTCTCGCGGATCAGTTGCAACACAGTTTGTTGCGCCAATGGGTCAAGGCCGCTGGTCGGCTCGTCCAGCAGCAGCAAATCCGGCCGGGACATGCAGGCTGCCACCAGCGCCAGTTTCTGTTTATTGCCGTGGGAGTATTCCCGAATGCGTCGGCTGACGTCCAGATCAAGCCGGGCGCAGAGCTGCCGGCGGTATTCGGCGTCGCCGGCGCGCCCCCGCACGGCGTCGATCTGACTGAGGTAGTCGCGCCCGCGCAGGTGGCCGGGGAAGTTGAGTTCGCCGGGCACGTAGCCGACGCGCCGGCGCGCGACAGCGCCCTGATAGCGACAATCCAGGCCGAAGAGGGTGGCCGTGCCGCGATTCGGCCGAATCACATCCAACAACACCCGCAAGGTCGTCGTCTTGCCTGCGCCATTCGGCCCCAAGAAACCGAAAACCTCGCCCTTCTCCACCCGCAAATGAACATTGACAATACCGCGCTGCTTGCCGTAAAAGACTGTCAAGCCCTGTGTCTCAATCACATACTCTGTCATCACACACCCTTACCGGTCTCGCTACTCACGGTTTTATACCTGGATTATAATCAAAGCTGGTGAAGCGCGCAGTTCCTTGCCGCCGATTGGCCTGAAACCTGTTATCATTCAAATGTAGGTTGGGTGGCGCTAACCAACGCCGAGCCGGCGTTTACCGTCTGGCCGCCATCCGGGAGATTCGTGTGGATTTGGAAACATCGTCGGGGCAACAGGCGTTACTGGTTGGCTTGTTGGTCATGCCGGTTATTGTCGTTATCGCCGTGGTGTTGGCTGTCGTCGGCGGCGTGGTGTGGTTAACGACCGCGTCGGCGCTGCCGCCCACACCGGCTGTCGTTGTCGCCACCGCCTCCGAGCCGCCGCTAGCGGTTGTAAACCGGCTGGTGGTGGTGAATGCAGAGGGGCAATTGGAGACGATGACGCCGGAAGGGGGGGATCGGCGCACGTTGACGAATGGGCCGTATGTCTTCCAATTCCCGGCCTGGTCACCCGACGGGCGCTCTTTGGCGGCGATTGGCGTCAGTCGCGATGCCGGCGGGGTGTTTGTGTTATCGGATTCGGCCGATTCTCCCATCCCCCTCTATCTCAGCCAGGAGCGTTACCCCATCTACCTGTATTGGTCGCCCGATAGCCGTCAGGTCAGCTTTATCGCCGACGATCCCGACGCAGGCATCGCGCTCTACCTCGCCCCACGCGACGGCAGCCAGGCTGCCCGCTTGCTTGCCTCCGGCCGGCCGTTCTATTGGGATTGGGCGGCGGATAGCACGGAACTGTTCTTACACACCGGTTTTGTCAACAGCCGGCCCAGGTTGAGTTTGTGGAATCTGGCTCAGGATGTCGGCGGCGAAGAGCTGGCAACCCCCGGCTATTTTCAGTCGCCGGATATCTCTGCCGGCGGGCGTTACCTGGCCTATACGGAAGCGCCAACGTCGAGCGACCGCCAGGTGGTGGTGGCTGACCGCCGCACCGGGGAGCGTCTCACCGTTCCGCATCGGGGGCTGGCGGCGTTTGGCTGGAGCCCAACGGCGGAGCAACTCCTGTTGATGGCCGGGACGGGTTCGGCCGAAATTTCCTTTGGCCCCCTCCAACTCATTGACGCCCCTTCGGGTGAGACGCGCATCCTCACCAATGCCTTCGCTATTGCCTTCTTCTGGTCGCCCGACGGCCGCGCCGTGGCTTATTTAAGTCTGCACGGCCAACGTCCGCCTTCACGCGATCTGCTGGCCCGGCCGGCAGGGGGCGCTCACCGGGCCGCCCTCCAACCCATTCAGGACGGGGACTTGGTCCTGGAACTCTGGTTCGTGGATGTGGCGACCGGTCGGGAACAACTTGGCGGCGCTTTTCGGCCGACGCGCCAGTTCATTAGCCAATTTCTGCCCTATTTTGACCAATATGCCCACAGCCACGCCCTTTGGGCGCCCGATAGCCAATCGCTGGTACTGCCGGTTTTTACCGCCAATGCCGACGCCATCTACCGTTTCTTTGTAGATGGCCGCTCCCCGCTACCTATTGCGCGCGGCAGCAGCGCTTTTTGGAGCCGCCAATAACTGCCGGCTGTATGTGTCCCCTTTCAGGAAGGTAAGTTTGTGACTCTCACACTCGATGGCCTGGTTACTAAAGCCCAAAGCGGCTTTTTCACCGTAGCGACGCCGCGCGGGGAGTTTGTTTGCCGGATTCCCAAGCGGTTGAAATATCATTTGCGGCACGAGCAGCAAACACAAGAGCGGCCCATTAGCAACATCGTCACCGTTGGCGATCGGGTGACGCTGATCGTCACCGACGAGCAAGCGGCGACCGGCAGCATCCAGGCCGTTGCGCCGCGCGAGCGGGTGCTCTCGCGTACGCGCCCGACCGCCCACGACGTGCGCAATCTCAGCCAAGATCGGGAGCAGGTGTTGCTGGCGAACCCGGACCAGGTGGTGCTGGTTTTTGCCGTCGCCGAACCCACGCCCAGTTTGCGCAAATTGGATCGTTTCTTAGTGATTGCCGAGATGAACACGCTGCCGGCGATCGTTTGTGTCAACAAGGTTGATTTGGTCGAGGCAGAGACGGCGCGGCAGATGTTTGCCGTGTATGCGGACATCGGTTATCGGGTCATCTACACCAGCGCCAAACGCGGGGATGGCCTGGAAGAATTGAGAGAGGCGCTGCGGGGCAAGATTTCAGTTCTGTCCGGGTCATCCGGCGTGGGCAAGTCGAGCTTGCTCAACGCCATTGAGCCGGGTCTGGGCCTGCGGGTGAACGCCGTGTCGGCCGCCACAGCCAAGGGCCTCCACACCACGCGCCACACGGAGTTGATCCCGTTAGCCGTGGGCGGTTATGTGGCGGACACACCCGGCATCCGCACGCTGGCCTTGTTCAATGTAGACCCGCAGGAGTTAGACGGCTATTATCGCGAGATTGCGCCGCTGGTGGCGGAATGTCAATATAGCGATTGCAGCCATACGCATGAGGCTAACTGTGCCGTGCGGGCGGCGGTGGCGGCGGGAAAAATTTCGGCCGAACGCTTCAATAGCTATCTGCGTTTGCGTGAAGAACACGATTGGCTCGACGAATCCGCCTATTAGTTCCTCGACAGCCGTCGTCGTCGGCTAAGCGCGCCCTCAGAATGGCCTGGGACTGCCTGGGCAACCTCGCCCGCTCTGCTATAATGTTCCCGGCCTAACTGCCCGGCCAACTACTTACATTGGACATATGGAATGGATTTACTAAAAACAGCGTTAGATATTTTCTTGCACATTGATGAACACCTGGCCGAAATCATCCAGACGTATAACGCCTGGACGTATGGGCTGCTCTTCCTCGTCATCTTCCTGGAGACGGGTGTTGTCGTCACACCCTTCTTGCCCGGCGACTCGTTGCTATTCGCCGCCGGAGCGTTGGCGGCGTTGGACGGTTCGCCCTTGAGCATCGGTCTCGTTTGGGTGTTGGTTTTCATCGCCGCCGTTCTCGGCGACACGGTCAATTATTGGATTGGTCACCGGATTGGCCGACGCGCTTTTGAGCAAAACATCCGCTTTCTAAAGCGCGAATATCTGGAACGCACCCAAGCCTTCTATGACAAACATGGCGGCAAGGCGATTGTGCTGGCGCGCTTTGTGCCCATTGTGCGCACCTTCGCCCCGTTTGTGGCCGGCGTGGGCACCATGTCCTATGGTCGGTTCATCGGCTACAATGTGGTCGGCGGTCTATTGTGGACGGTGTTGTTCACGTTCATGGGCTACTTCTTCGGCAATATCCCCTTTGTCAAGCACAACTTTGAGTTTGTGGTCTTGGGCATCATCTTGGTCTCGGTTTTGCCGATGGTGGTGGAATTCATGCGGGCGCGTCTGCGCAAACCGGCTACGAGTGAGGCGGTTCCCTGAAGGCGGTCAGGCGGATGACACCCACGCTTACCCGAGATCGCGGCCTCGGCCGAATCGAAGCCGTCATTTTTGACCTGGATGATACACTCCTGGATTGGTCGCAGCGCGCCATGAGTTGGGAGGAGCATTTGCAGCCGGTGATTGCCGGTGTGCATGGCTATCTCCGGCAAGAGGGATATTTGAGCGCGGATTCGGCCGAATCCGTCACCCCCCTTCTCATTGGCCAAACCTTCTCGGCTACCCTGCGCGCCAATTGGGCCAACGCCCGCGAGACCTGGGTGGGCGTTTCCATGGCCGGCGTCTGGCGGCAGACTTTCGACGCCCTCGGCCTCAACGACCGCCCGATTGACATCAACGCCATGCTGCGCGCTGTAGACTGGCGGCCCATGCCCGGCGTCGTCCCCTACGAAGATACGGCCGAAATCCTTTCGGCTCTGCGCGCTCAGGGTTATCGCCTGGGTCTGATCACCAACTCCTTCCAACCCATGTGGTTGCGCGACATCGAACTGGAGGCTGTCGGCCTGGTGGACTACTTCGAGGCCCGCATCACCTCCGGCGACACCGGTTTCATGAAACCCCATCCCGCCATTTATTGGCGCATGTTAGGTTTGCTGAATACCACGCCGGAACGGGCCGTCTTTGTTGGCGATCACCCTAGCTATGACATTAAAGGGGCCAGGCTCACCGGCCTGACCAGTGTCCTTATCTGCCGACCCAACGTGAGCCGTGAACTGGAAGGCAACGAGCCCGACTTCACGATCCAAAACCTGCCCCAACTATTGCCCATCCTGGAGCAACTCGGTTAATGGCTGCCCCGCCTCGCCCGCGTCACCTGCTGGTGCATTCGCAGACAACGCCCCTGCGCGGCGCGCTGGCGGTCCCCGGCGACAAATCTATCAGTCATCGCGCCGTCATGCTGGCGGCCGTGGCCGAGGGGACCAGCCGAATTGAGCATTGGTTGCCGGCCGGCGACACCCTGGCTACGTTGCAAGCCATGCGCGACCTGGGGGCCATCATCGAAGACCAGCCCTCCGGCCCGGCCGCCTGGCAATTGACCATCACCGGGCGCGGCTTGCGCGGGTTGCTGTCGCCTGCCGGCGCGTTGGATTGCCGCAACGCCGGCACCTGTATGCGCTTGCTGGCCGGACTTCTGGCCGGTCAAGCTTTTCCTAGCGTGTTGGATGGCAGCGCCCAGTTGCGCCGCCGCCCGATGCGCCGCATCACCGAGCCGCTACAAGCCATGGGGGCCGTCATCCATAGCCGAGACGGCTATGCTCCGCTCGCCATCGCCCCCGCCCGCTTGCAAGGCCGTGAGCACCGCCTGACCATCGCCAGCGCCCAGGTCAAGAGCGCCCTTCTGCTGGCCGGTCTCTATGCCGACGGCATGACGCAGGTGGTGGAACCCGGTCCTTCACGTGACCACACCGAGCGTCTTTTGCAGGCCATGGGCGTAGAATTGGCGTCTGCGCCGCTGACCGTTAGTTTACGCCCGCCTGCCCGTCTTCAGCCTCTGGCGATAACCGTGCCGGGCGACATCTCTTCGGCCGCCTTCTTGCTGGTGGCGGCTATCTTGACGCCGGGTTCGGCCGTATCCGTGCTCAACACCGGCGTCAATCCCACCCGCACCGGCCTCCTCGACATCCTGGCTGATATGGGCGCGCCCGTCACCCAAACCCGGCCGCGCCTCAGCGGCGGCGAGCCGGTTGCCGATCTCTCCGTTCAGGCCGCCCCCGTGCGCGCCCAGACCGTCGCGGGCGCGCGCGTTGTGCGCGCCATTGACGAATTTCCCGTCTGGGCGGTAGTCGCCACCCAGGCCGACGGCGTCAGCGTCTTGCGCGACGCCGCCGAGCTTCGGGTGAAAGAAGTAGACCGCATCAGCCTCCTGGCCGAGGAGTTGCGCAAGATGGGGGCGCGGCTCGACGAGCAGCCTGACGGTTTCAGCGTTTATGGGCCGACGCCGCTGGTCGGGGCGGATGTGGACGGGCATGAGGATCATCGGCTGGTCATGGCGTTGGCCGTGGCCGGCCTGACGGCGCGCGGGGTCACGCGCATTCACGGCGCCGACTGCCTGACGGATAGCTTTCCCGGCTTTGTGGAGACCTTGCAGGCGTTGGGAGCCGGCCTGGAATGGGCGGCGTAAGCCTCACGCCGGTCGTCCGTGGGACGACCCGGCTGCTAGGGGTGTTGGGCTGGCCCGTTTCCCATAGCCTTAGCCCGGCTATGCACAACGCCGCTCTGGCGCATCACGCCCTGGATTTCGTATATGTGCCGCTGCCGGTGGCGCCGGCGCAGTTGCCGGTCGTGCTGCCGGCGTTGGCGGCGTTAGGTTGGCGCGGCGTCAACGTCACAATCCCGTACAAAGCAGCCGTCATCCCTTTTTTGACGGCGCTCGATCCGGCGGCAGCGGCTATTGGCGCAGTTAACACGCTTGTTTTTGAATCAACTACCGGCCATGTGGTGGGATATAATACGGACTGGTCGGGATTTTCGGCCGATTTAGCCGCGCAGGTTGGGGTGGTGGCTGAGCGTCCTTGTCTGGTTTTGGGCGCCGGCGGGGCTGCGCGCGCGGTTGTTTATGCCCTAATCAAAGAACGAGCAATTGTTCGATGTTTTGCTCGGCGGCCGGAACAGGCCGAGGCGCTGGTGGAAGCCCTGGGGCATGGCCCCCGCCCGGTTGCGCTCACCGCCCACCCCTTCAGCGCCCTGGCCGAGTTGGCGGCCGACGCCGCTCTGATCGTGAACGCCACTTCCCTGGGCCTGGGGACGCAAGCGCAGCTCTCCCCCTGGCCGGCGCGCATCCCGTTGCCCGCTGGGGCGTTTGTCTACGATCTGGTTTACCGTCCGGCGCAAACGCCTTTCTTGCAACAAGCGCGGCTGGCGGGTTGCCGCGCGGCTAACGGCCTGGGAATGTTACTTCACCAGGGCGCGCAAGCCTGGCCGTTGTGGTTGGGATGTTCTCCTGACCTGACGGTGATGGCTGCGGCTCTGCAATCTGCTCTAGCAAGTGAGACCCATGAATGAACTGATCCTTACCCAACAGCGCGAACATATTTTTGAAATTGTTCTCAACCGTCCCGATAAACGCAACGCCATCAATCTAGAGATGTTGCAGCAATTTGACCTGGCTGTGCGGTTGGCGCAAAAAGCCCCCGGTGTGCGCGTCGTCTGGATACGCGGCGCCGGCGGCGTTTTCTCGGCTGGCATTGATGTGACCGCGTTTCTCGCCATCCCTGAGCAATATGGCCCTAACTGGCAACGCCAGATGCGCCGGATCACCGATGATTTTCAGGCAGTCTTGACGCGCCTGGAACGCTTAGAATTGCCGACCATCGCACTTTTACAAGGGCATTGTCTGGGCCTGGCCCTGGAGTTGGCGCTGGCTTGCGATATGCGCCTGGCGGCGGCGGGGACGCGCTTGGGGCTGCCGGAGACGCGCCTGGGAATCATCCCGGACGTGGGCGGCACGACGCGCTTGACGCGCCTGGTGGGTGTGGGGCGGGCCAAGGAGCTGATCTTGACCGGCCGCCAGATTGACGCGAGTGGGGCGGAGAGTTGGGGCTTGGTGAATGCTGTCATGCCGGCGGATGAGTTAGTAGCGCAAGCGGAAGTATTATCGGCCGAATTGCTCCTGGCAGCGCCCCTGGCTGTCGGCATGGCTAAGCGTGTCATAGATGGCCTGGCCGACGTGGATCGAGGCTTGCAGCTTGAAGCCTGGGCGCAAAGCCAGTTGATGAGTACCCAAGATTTCCAGGAAGGCATTCAAAGCTTTCTCATGCGCCGTCCGGCCCGCTTCTCAGGCCAATAATAACCAGCCGGACTGGGGCTGCCTCCCGGTTCGTCAGGCCGCTTGCCTGACCGGCTTTCCCCGAT
>JAYRVN010000114.1:0-3858 GCA_041918535.1 Chloroflexota bacterium | reverse complement strand
GGCCTGGTTAACGTCTCGACCATTTGGCTGGCGGACGCCGTTTGTGGTTAAAGCCCAACATCCCGCCTGGAGCGCGGCGCTGGCGGCCGAGGCGGGCAGCGCTCCGGACGCAGTGGCCTTGATCCGGCAGCACCAGGTGGAAGAGATAGATTCGGCCGAATCCCACCTTCTACCCCTCCTGCGCCGGCTGCAATGGGCCGACGACCAAAGCTAACCCGCATGTCTGCGCCCGATCGACCGCTCAAGATTTTGATGATCGCGCCTACCTCCTTCTTCGGCGACTACGGGGGGCACATCCGCATCTACGAAGAGACGCTGGCCTTACAGGCGCTCGGCCACCGTGTGACCATTGTCACCTATTATAAAGGGCGGGATGTGGATGGGCTGGACATTCGGCGCACCGCGCCGCTGCCCTGGCACACGAATTATGAAGTCGGCTCCTCGCGCCACAAGTTTGCTTTCGACCTCTATCTGGCCGGCAAAGCGTGGTCGGTGGCTCGCCGGCTACGGCCGGACATTATACATGGGCACATGCACGAAGGGGCCCTGATCGGCGCAGCCGTAGCGCAGATAAGGCATACGCCGCTGCTGTTCGATTTTCAGGGAAGTTTATCGGCCGAAATGGTGGATCATGGCTTCCTACGCGCCGGCGGGCAGACCCATGCCCTCTTTCATCGCCTGGAACGCTTCATCTGCCGCCAACCCGATGCCATCCTCACCAGCTCATTGCGCGCCCACGCGTTACTGACGCGAGATTTTGGCATATCGGCCGAACGCATCACCCCGCTGCCCGATTGTGTCGATACAACCCGCTTCGATCCCGCCCGCTTCACGCCGGCAGAACAAGCTGCCGTCAAGGCCCAATGGGGACTGCCGCCGGATCAACCTTTGGTCGTCTACCTGGGTCTGCTGGCCGATTATCAGGGCATTCCCCATCTGCTGCAAGCGGCGGCGCGGCTCAAGCAACGGAACACGCCCGGCCATTTCCTCATCATGGGCTATCCTAATGTGGCCCAGTATCGCGCCCTGGCCGCCCGGTTGGACGTGAGCGACCGCGTGACTTTCACCGGCAAGGTCCATTACGACCTGGCCCCGCTCTATCTTTCGCTGGGTGATGTCGCCATTTCGGCCAAGATGTCCGCCACTGAAGGTAGTGGCAAGGTGCTCAACTATATGGCGCTCGGGCTGCCGGTTGTGGCTTATGATAACCCCGTCCACCGCGAATTCCTGGGCGACGACGGCGTATACGCCCCCATCGGCGATGTGGCGGCTCTAGCCGATCAGTGTGCTCGGCTGTTCGCCCAGCCGGAGGAACGCCGCCGCCTGGGCGCGCAGTTGCGTCAGCGCGTGATGCAAGAGTTTGATTGGCGTTGCGCCGCGCAGGAGATAGCCGCCTTATATCTCCGCCTGCTGGCGGCGAAGGGTCGCCTGTGAGCTGCCGTGCCGGGCGGCCGATCATGCGATAGAATAGGGAGTGAATGCTGACTGATGGAGCTGACGATGATGCTGAAGCGACTCTACTGGCTTTTGGTTATCTTGGCGGCTGTGGTGTGGCCGGTCGCCGTTTTTGCGGCTGAAGGGGCAGCGGACGCCCATTATATCAATCCCGCCCCCTGGATCGGTTGGACCATGGCGGCGCTGGCGCTGCTCATCCCGGTGTTGGTGTCACGCCGGGTGCGGGGCGGCGGACGTTAGCTTGCGCATGGCGGCGCATTGGCGCTGGGCGGCCGGACTGGTCTGGCTGATACTGGGCGCGGCGTGCGCAGACCCCTCTTTGACGCCGACGCCGGCGCCTTTGCCGGCGCGAGAGGTGATGTTGCGTTCGGCCGAACGCATGCAGTTTCACCCCGGCTTTCATTTCCTCATTGACCGACAAGGCGCATTGGCCTACCTTGACCCCGGCCATACCCTGGCCTTTGGTCAGGCGGAGGGGGATTACGTTGCTCCCGACAAGGCCCGCGCCCTTGTGCGGATTATCGGCCCCGGCCTGATCACCGATATCGGTGTCATCAGCGTCGGCCGCATCCAATGGGAGACGGATGTACTCACCGGCCGCTGGCAAGAACTGCCTCCCGACTGGGGTTTTAATCCCACGATCCTGTTCGACCCGGTCGTCGGTTTGCAGCCGATTCTCCAGACCGATACGTTTGATCTTGCTCCCACCACCTACGCCGGATTGGAAAGCGCGCCGGACGACTTGTTCTATTACATCACCGGCGGGCTGAAGGGGGAGCGTGTTTATAGTCTGAGCGGCCGCCTAATTGACGCCGATCAGATGACGTTTGAACTATGGGTGTCTCCAGAAACATTCGACCTGGCCCAGATTCGGGTGACGGAGCCGGCTCAAACCGGCGAAGATGTTGGCTCGATCTGGTTGGTCACGTTCTCCCAATGGGGACAGACGGTAACAATTGAACCGCCGGTGGGAGAGTAACCGGTTCACAACAAGCCGGCCTGGCCGGCCTGACATCATGTCAGGCCGGCCGGATGGCAAGGAGATAGCGATGGATGAGACCAAGCTGATGTCGGAACCGCGGCGGCGCACTCGGCTGTGGGTGGGCGGGAGCGTGGCGCTGGCGCTGGCCCTGGCGGTCGGCGGCTTTCTGGCTGTGCGCGCTTTTCTGCGGCCGTCGGTTTCTGCGGCTGCCTCCGCCATGCCGCCGGAAACGTCTCTTTATGCCGGCCTGGATTGGCTGCAACTGTTGGATGCCGATAAGCTGGCTCGGTTTGCCGCCGCTATCCCGGCGCCGCTGGCAGAAGCAGATTTGCAGTTTGATCGAGAGGGCATTCAGGCTCAGCTCGATGCCGAGCTAGAACAGCGCTACGATTTCAATTTCAGCGATGATATTGCGTCTTGGTTAGGGCGGACAATCGGCGCGGGGATTGTGGAGTTTAAGGCGGGTGAACAAGGCCAACTGACGTCGACGGCGGGGTTGCTGGCGGTGGAGGTGCGCAATAAGGCTGGAGCGGATGCTTTTCTGCAGAAGGTATTGACGCAGATTGAGCAAGATACCGGGCGACCGGCGCAGGCTGTGGCGTACGAGGGGACGACGTATTATCAAACAGGGGCGGGAGATGAGATGATCGGAATCGGCCGAAACGATAATCTCTTCCTGGTAGCAGTTGGTCTGGATGCTATGCACATCGCTCTGGATAGCCTCCACGGCAAATCATTAGCCGACAATGCCGATTTCAAAGACGTGGTAGCCGCCCTCCCGACTGAGCGCGCCCTCACCTTCTACGCCGGTAGCCGCTTTTTCCCGGAACTATCAGCCTTGACCGCCAATCAGATGCAAGGACTCGCTCTCAATACCGTTCTGTCTGTGGATGATTTGGCCGCCCTACGCGGCGCGGCAGTGGGCGTAGGCCTCGTTGAGGAGGGCATTAGCCTGGACGGCGTCAGTTTGCTCGATCCGGACAAGCTGCCCGCCGAGAGGGCGGCGTCGGCAGCCGTTCCGACCGCCGGCGCATTGGCCGGCCTCATGCCGGCCGATACGATTCTACTCATCAATGGCGGCAGTTGGGAAGCCTTGTGGCGGGGTGTTCGCCAGGGCATGGTTGCCGGGGCCAGCGAAGCAGACTTTGCCGATGCTATGCAAGCGTTTGAACAATCCCTGGGTTTTAACCCGGATGTGGAGCTCTTCCCCTATCTGACGGGTGAACTGGGTTTGGCGCTCATTCCTGCCGCTGAGGGCCTTATTACCCAACAAACCGGCCTGGGTCTGGGGGCGCTCATAGCCAGCGGTATTGAAGACCCGGCGGCGCTCGCCGCGGTGGGCGATAAATTTCAGACGTACCTGGAACAGATCGTCGGTCTACCGGTTATCACCAAATCTGCCGTTGAGAATCTGACCCTCT
>JAYRVN010000113.1:0-24845 GCA_041918535.1 Chloroflexota bacterium | reverse complement strand
TGCCGGCACGCCGGTATTCTTGCGGCATGATGAGGTTTCTCAGCGCGCAGAGACGTTCCCGACGGGCATATTTGTCTTTCGGGATGTGCCGCCCGGCCGCTATGGTCTGATTGTCGGCATCGGCATCACACAATTCCCTGTGCGCACGCCGGACGGGGCAGAGGTGCTGGTGGATGTGACGCCGGGGGCGGTGATTGACCTGGGGCAAGTGATTGTGCAGTTTCCCTAGCTCCGGCCTGGTTTAAGGCAAGGGGCGCAACCACATCGGCAGGCCGCCGCGCGGGCGGATGGTGACGAGGGGGTTGAGCCCCAACGGTCGGTTGGAAACACGCTGCGGAGAAACGTATTGGGCCAATGTGCCGAGGATGAGTTGGGACTCCATTTCGGCCAGGCGATTGCCGATGCACAAACGCGGCCCGGCCCCAAACGGGAGATAGGTGCAACGGGTGGGTGGGGGAGCGCCGTCGCGAAAGCGGTCGGGGTCAAAGCGTTCAGGGTCGGGCCAATATTCGGCCGAATGGTGTAACACATACGGGCTAACCACCATCACTGCCCCCGCCGGAATGTCCGCGCCGGCTAACTGATCCGCCGCCAGCGCCCGCCGCGTGAGCAGCCAGGCCGGCGGAAACATTCGCCACCCCTCCTCTACAACCCAACGCAAATAAGGCAAGCGCGGTAAATCCGCCTGTGTCGGGGCGCGCCCCTGCAACACCGACGTCAACTCCTCGCGCAGGCGCGCCCCGACGCTCGGATGACTATCCAACAAATACCATATCCAGGTCAGGCCCGTCGCCACTGTCTCGTAGCCGGCCACGATCATCGTCATCACCTCATCCCGAATAATTCGGTCAGATAATGGCTGCCCATCGGCGTCGGCGGCTTGCAGAAACATAGCCAGCAAATCGTCATGGGCGTCAGGGGCGGCGCGGCGAGCGGCAATCAAAGCGTAAATCAAGGCGTCTAGTTGCGCCTGGCTGTGGCGAAAGCGGCGATTGATGGGCAAGGGCCAGCTCAGGGGCACAGGCAGCAGCACACGCGCGCGAAACATGGCGTAATCCAGACCGACAGCGGTCAACGCGACCAACTCGTGGGCGCGTTCGCGCACATCCAAGCTAAAGAGCGCCTGACAAACAATCGGCAGGGTTAATTGTAACATCTCATGTTCGATGTCTACCGGCCGGTCGGGCGGGTTAGCCTGCCAACGCGCCAGGAGGGCCTGGGCCGCATCGGTAATGAGCCTCTCCAACCGGACCAGGCGCTGTAGGTGGAAGGCTGGTTGGGCCGTGCGCCGTTGCTGGAGCCAGAACGCGCCATCGCTGTTGAGCAAGCCGTTGCCGGCCACCAACTTAAAGGTCTCGAACTGGGGGGTTGCCTTGCTGTAGTTGCGCTGATTGTTGATGAGGATGTGCTGGATGGCTTCCGGCGTATTGAGCAAGTAAACCGGGGTGCGCCCCAGGTCGGCGCGCAGCAGGTGGCCATGGCGGCGGGTCATGCGCAGCATGAAAGTCAAGGGATCGCGAATGATGCCTGGGGTGTGCCGGGCGACTGTGGGCAAGGGGAGGGTCGTGAATTCCGACATAGATAATCCTGGGCGGTCATGGGCAGATAATTCGGCCGAATCGCCGCCTTATCCTTGAGAAATCTGACAGTTTTCGGCAAAATCTTTGACAGAACGGCCATAAAACTGTACCATATCTGGACAAATTGTCAAGCCTTTCCCACTCTATTGTCCGGCCAGGCTGACAAGGAGCGATCTTCCATGACTTACTTCGGGTTTTTGGGCATTTTTCTGGTGATTCCCATCCTGCTCTTAAGCGCGATCCATGCCTGGGAAAATCGGCGCGCATCGCGCCCGTATTGGACGCTCTCGCCCTGGTGGGTGCTGGGCGCGCACGTGCTATTGGCCCTGATCTATACCACCCCATGGGATAACTACCTCGTGGCGACCGGGGTGTGGGGGTATGACCCGGCGCGGGTGACAGGCATCACTTTGGGTTGGGTGCCGATTGAGGAGTACACCTTTTTCATTTTGCAGCCCATTCTGACGGGTTTATGGCTTCTGTGGTTATGGCGGCGGGGCTGGGCGACCGAATCTTCCCCCGCCTCCACCCCCTGGCGGCGCCGGATATTGGCTGCGCTGGGCTTACTCTGGCTACTCATGGTCGGCCTGCTGCTCAGTCGGTGGCAAGCCATCACATATCTGAGCCTGACGCTTAGTTGGGCGCTCCTGCCGATCTTGCTCCAAATCGGCGTCGGAGGCGACATCCTCTGGCGGCAACGTCGGTTGGTGGGCCTGGGTATCGGCGTTCCCACCCTCTATCTAGCCGCCGCCGACGCCCTGGCGATTAACGCCGGCATTTGGTCTATCAGCCCCACCCAATCCCTGCCCATCCTGCTGTTTGGCCTCTTGCCGTTAGAAGAGTTCATCTTCTTTTTGATCACCAACATTCTGGTCGTCCTGGGCGCGACGTTAGCGCTGAACCCGGCTATGCATGTCCGGCTGCGCGCTTGGCTGAGCCGCCTGCGCGCCTGGCGCGTTGCCTTCTCGCCCAAACGGGTGTAGGAACCAGCGGGCCCGTTGAACGGCAGCCCGGCGACTTCTGCAGCCAGACTCTAGCCGGCCGACGCCTCGATATCCTCACCCAGATATTTCATCACCACGAGGGTGCTATCATCGAACTGGGCCGTATCCCCGGCATGGCTTTGAACAGCCGCCATGATCGCCTCCACGATCTTGACGGCCGACGCCTGGCGGGCTTGCAAGACCACCCGGCGCAAACGTTCCAGGCCGAATTCGGCATCGGTTTCATTAACGGCTTCGGTGACGCCGTCGGTGTAAAACACCACCACGTCGCCCGGCTTAAGCGTGACCTGGTGGGATTGGAACGTGAGGTTGCCCACAACGCCTAGCACCAGCCCATGCTCTTTGAGCAGGCGCACTTGTTCATCCTGACCGATCAGCAGCGGGGGGTTATGCCCGCCGTTGGCATAGGTAAGGGTATGGTCATGCGGATCGTAAATAGCGTAGAAAACAGTGACAAAAAGGTCCGAGGCGGTATCGTTGAGGATGATGTCATTGGCGCGATCCAGTACGAGCGCGGGGTCCACACGATTGAAGGCGACAGTGCGGATGATGGTGCGGCATAAGGCCATGAACAAGGCGGCGGGGACGCCCTTATCAGTCACATCCGCGATGACAATGCCCCAACGGCCGTTGGGAAGTTCCAGATAGTCGTAGAAGTCGCCGCTGACCTGGCGGGCGGCCTGCCAGTAGCCGGCCACATCACAACCGGAGATAGCGGGATTATCGCTGGGGATGAGGCTGGCCTGGATATCGAAAGCGACCCGCAACTCCTGATCAAGACGTTGGCGTTCGGCCGATTCCTTGTACAGTTGGTCATTCGCCACCGCAATCGCCGCTTGCTGGGCAATCCCCGCCAGAATCCGCAGCCGCCGACCGGATAGGGGCCGCGTTTGCTCAGGATCGCCCACGAGCAACGCCCCCACCAGCTTTCCCCGCGCCTGCAATGGAATGCCGTCCGCTTCCTCCGCCTGAAAGACGCGATTCAGCCAGCCCGGCAGCCGCACGCGATACGCCTGCGTGCCGGGACTTAATGTGTAGTGGTCATATGCCTGGCTGAACGAGAACTCCGAGGCTTCCAGCCCAAAGCTCTCCAGCACACCCAGCGCCATTTCGCTCACGCCATAACTGGCCCCTACGCGATACACGCGTCGCCCTTCATCCCAAATCAACGCCAGACAGGTACGCACACCCACCAACATCGGCACCAAACGCACAATCGTGCCCAAAATCTCATTCAAATCAATCAGGCTATTGACCGCTTCCGCCACTTGCAGCAGCGCCGTATTGACCCAGGCTTCCTCTTGTTGGGCCAGGCGCAGGCGCAGACTAGCCATGGCTTGCGCCGTCTGGTCGGCGATGTGGCGCAACAACTCATGCCGCCGCCCCGCGCCCTCGTGCGTCCAGCGCGTATCGGTGTCTAGCTCCGGCCCCTGAGTGAACATGACCCCCAGCCGGCGCCCCTGCGCCAACAACGGCCACAAACTGACAGGACGGGGATCATCCGGCGCGGTCCAGGGCGGCGCCACATGCGCGGTGAACTCTTGCCGGCCCACATGCACGGCGTCGAGCGACGGCCAATCGCCTGACGCCAGCCGTCGTTCCAGCCAGCGCCGGCTCTGAAGGGCGCTCAGTCCGTAGACGGCGACGGGCTGGTATTCGCTCAATTCCCCATCCCACAACCACAGGCCGCAGGCGACAACTCCTACCAGCAAGGGGGCCAGGCGGGTGATGGCCTGGCCTAGTTCATCCAGATCGCGGGATCGGCCGATCGTATCAGCCACTTGTAGCTGGGCGGTTGTGATCCAGGCCTGTTGGCGCTGGGCCGCCAGTTGGCGCGCTTTTTGAATGGCGGCGGCCACCTCGTTCGCCATGGCCTCCAGCACGGCCTGTTCCCGCTGCGTGAAGCCGTCGGGCCGTTCACTCTGCACATCCAACACGCCCAGCACCGTTTCATCCACCATTAAGGGGATGGCAATTTCCGCCTGGGTTTTACGGGCCACTTCATCATATTCGGCGATGCCAATGGAGGCTAGATAACGCGCATCTTCCGCCACATCGTTGACCAACACGGTCTGGCGCGTGATGGCGGCCGCGCCGGACAACCCCTCGCCCAAGCGCAGCCGGATCATGGCCAGGTTGATATCGCTGATGCTGCTGGCGCGCACCACCAGCTCTTGCGTGTCCGGGTCGAGGCTCAGGATATTAACCGGGTGGAATCCCAGGCGATCACGAGCGAGGATCACGACTTCCTGGAAAATATCATCCATATCATGAATGGCGTTGACGCGGCGGCTGATGCGGCTAATCATTTCCAGGTCTTCGGCGCGCGCGCGCACCTGCTCAAACAGGCGCGCGTTGGCGATGCCGGCGGCGGCCTGGTTGGCTAAAATAGAGAGTCGGCGCACATCATCTTCTTTGAAACGATTGGGTTGCGCGTGTTGCGCCGCCATGACGCCGATCACCTCGCCGCCGCTGATGAGCGGCACGAAGATGGCGGAACGCGAAGGGTTGCGGCTGATATAGATGGGGCGCGCAGGCAGATCCGCCAATTCCTCTTGATAATCTTTGATCAAAAGGGGCTGACCGTGATCGCGCACCCAGCCGACGAGGCCGATGCTTTCATGCAGGTCAAAGATGCGCGGCGTGGCCTGTTTTTCGCCCCGGATACGCCAAAACAACATGCGGTAGAAATCTTGTTCAAACAGGCCAATCTGAAAGGTGCTGTTGTCAATGACTTTGCCGGTTTCGTCAGCGATGAGTTCACATAGCGCCATCAAATCCAGTTCGGAAGCGACAATAGCGCGGCCGGCTTCGGCCAGGGCTTCCAGTTCGGCGATGCGGCGGATGAGGCTGCGACGTGAGTTGCGTCGCCGGGCCAAGCCGTAGGCCAGAATGAACAGCAGGGCGGCGAGGCCAAGAATGCCACTCCACACCACCGCAGGCGAAAGCGGGGCGGCAATCTGGCGCATAGGGGCGGTTAGCATGAGTTGAGGGGAAAAGACGGGGAGATTTCGGCCGAATCACTCGCCGACACCCGCCGACTTGCCTAAAGCGGCTCGCGCCGCCGGTACATCATCATAAATGCGAAAGAACTTGTCAAACCCGATCATTTCGAAGATTTCCGCCACGCGGCCGTGCAAACCAGATAAAACCAGATCGCCTCCTTGTTGGCGCGCCTTGCGCCAGGCCGTCACCAAACTGCGCAACCCCCCGCTGTTGATATAGATAGTTTGGCTCAGATCAACGATCATGCGGCCATGCTGTTGGCTCAACAAGGTCGCCAAGGTTTGCTCAAGCAGCGGCGTCAAGGTTTGATCCAGCCGCCCTTGCACGCCCACCAGATAAATTCCTTGCGTCAATTCACGCTGCCAAATCGGTAGATGGGGCGGCGCCGGCAACCATTTAATCAACGTCAAGCGATTGCCGCCGGCATATTCGTAGCGCACATCATCAATCAATTGATGGATAAAACGCAAACCCAGCCCGCCGATAGGCACTTCTTCAATGGAGACGGCTTTGAGCGGTGTGGCGGCCAATTCGTCTTGCGGATCAAACGGCGCCCCGCTATCCTGGATTGTGATCAGAAACGCGTGGTCGGTAATCTCCCAGCTAACATCGAGATTACCCACATCTTCCCCGGCGTAGGTATGCTCAATGACGTTGGTGCAGGCTTCATCACAAGCCAATTCCACCTGGAAGCGCTGATCGTGATCCAGGCCGGCCTGTTCGGCGCCAGCCAGAACAAAACGGCAAATCGTATAAATCTGGTCGTAACGCCCGGGGAATGTTCTGGTCTGCTGATTGACCATAGGCTGGGATAGGGAGACGTCGAGGCGCGCCGGTGGCTTAAAGAGCGGCCTCAGCCTCGGCAATGGTGTGATAAATCTGGAAGCGATGGTTCAAACCGGCCAGTTCAAGCAGGGCGGTAGCGCGGGCAGAGGGCTGCGCCAGGGCCAGGGAGCCAAAATGCGACTCGCAGACGCGCAAGGCCACGATCAAAGCGCGCAGACCGGCGCTGCTCATATACTCAAGGCCGGATAAATCCAGGATGATTTTGTAATGACGCGCATCCGTCAATTTTTTCAAGGCCTCCGTCAACCGATCGGCATTGCTGCTATCCACACGCCCAGACACGGCCACAAGGACGAAATTCCGGCGTGTTTCGCTCTTTATTTGCATGGCCTCGCCTCCATCAACCCGCGCATGGGTGAATTTGAGCGGCATTATATCACAAAAAATCGGCCGAAAACCGGGCGATGGTTGTCGGCGTCTATGGTATGATAGTGGCCTGGATATTACGGCGCACAGACAAAAGCCATGCAAGAATCAGCGGAAGGTTTGACCCGGCAGTTAAAGGCTCAGGCTACGGCGCTCGGTTTCAGTCGGGTGGGTGTGACGCCGGCCACGCCAGGTAAGCGCCTGGCTGCCTATGAGCAGTGGCTGGCGCGCGGCTACCACGGCGAAATGGCCTATCTGGCCCGACCCGACCGCCTGGCTCGCCGACAGGATTTGCAGCGGATTTTGCCGGGGGCGCGGACGCTGGTGTGTGTGGGCTTGGATTACGCCGCGCCGCCGCTGCCGGAGGCGCTGACCGGCGACCCCAGCCGGGGACGCATTTCCAATTATGCCTGGGGCTTGGATTATCATGCGGTGATGACGCCGCGCCTGGAGGCGCTGGCGCATTGGCTGGCGCAGGCGACGGGCGGCGAGGCGCGCAGCCGGGTGTATGTGGATACCGGCGCCATCCTGGAAAGAGATCAGGCGGAATCGGCCGAATTGGGCTTCATCGGCAAGAACACCCTGCTCATCCAACCACGACGCGGCTCCTATTCTTTCTTGGGCGAGCTTCTGACCACCGCGACGCTTCTCCCCGATACGCCCCAGCGCGTAATGCCGTCGTGCGGCCATTGCCGACGCTGCCTGGACGCCTGCCCCACTGCAGCCTTTCCTGAGCCGTATGTCCTGGATGCCCGGCGCTGCATCTCGTACCTGACCATCGAACTGAAAGGCGCAATCCCGGCGGCGTGGCGGCCGTTTATGGGCAACTGGATTTACGGCTGTGACATTTGTCAGACGGTGTGTCCATTCAACCGCTTTGCCGAGGCGAGTGAAGAAGAGGCGTTTCGGCCGAAAACGCTCGACGCCGCCGCCCCGCCTCTCCTGGATGTCCTGGCTTTAGATGCCGCCGACTTCGCCGCCCGTTATGCCGCCAGCCCCATCCGTCGCCTGGGGCGCGCGCGCTTTTTGCGCAATGCTTGTGTAGCCGCCGGCAATTGGGGCCACCCGGCGGCCATCCCGGCGCTGGCGCGCTTGCTGACCGATCCCGAAGCGCTGATTCGCGCCCATGCTGCTTGGGCGCTCGGCCGGATCGCCACGCCGGAAAGCCGCGCATTTCTGTCGGCCGCGTTGGCCTTGGAGTCGGATACGGACACCCGGCGTGAAATCTCTCAAGGGCTGGGCGCAGCGTGAACCGGCCCTATCAAGGCTAGCAACCTACTGCCTGGAGGCGCATGTGACTGATTTGCACCCCGCATTCAACTGGCGTGAGGTAGCCCGTCTGGCCCTTACCTCACGGGCTATGGACGATCTGGAAGAGCAAGAATTAACTCCGCACGGGCTGGTAGTTTACCAATTCTCTGCCCGCGGCCACGAATTAGGCCAGGTGCTCATCAGCCAGCTCCTTGACCGGCCCGGCGATGCCGCCAGCGTCTATTACCGCTCACGACCGTTCCTCTTGAGCAGCGGCATGAGCGTGGAAGAGGGGTTTGCCTCCGGCATGGCGCGGCGGGGCAGCGTCAACGCCGGGCGGGATGTGGGCGTGGTCTACAACTTGCCCAGTCGCGGCCGGGCCACGATCCTGCCCATGAGCGGCGATGTCGGTTCACAATACACGCCGGGTGTCGGTTGGGCGCAGGCTATTCGCTATCGGGTGGAGCACCTGGGCGAGACAGCCTGGGATGGTAGCCTGGTGGTGATCATGGGCGGCGACGGGTCGGTGGCGACAAACGGCTTTTGGTCGGCTCTCACCATAGCCACGACGCTGCAACTGCCGGTTTTGTTTGTGATTGAGGATAACGGCTATGCTATCTCGGTGGCCGGCGATTTGCAGACGCCGGGCGGTAACATCGCTGATAATCTGGCGGCGTTTAAGGGCTTGACTATCTGGCAAGGCAGCGGCACACAACCGGCAGAAACGGCCGATCTGGTGTATCGGGCGGTGAATCATGTGCGGGGCGGTCAGGGGCCGGGGTTGTTGCGCCTGACCGTGCCGCGTCTATCCGGCCATTCGGGACAGGATAACCAGGCGTATAAATCGGCCGAAATTTTGGCCGAAGAATGGGAGAACGATCCTTTACCCGCCTTGCGCGCTTATCTGACGCCGGCGCTCTTCGATTCGGCCGAATGGGAGGCCCTGGCCGAGCCCATTGCACATAGCGTGCGCGCTACGGCCCAGGCCGCCCAGGCCCAAGCCGAACCCGATCCGGCGACGGTGGCGACGCACATTTGGGCCGGCGACCAACCGGCGCAGGTTGGCGGCTTGGCGGCGGCAGGATGGCGCTTGCCTCCAGGCCGCCCCGACCCGGTCGTCACGGATCCGCGACGCATCAACATGGTGCAAGCCGTACAACGCGTGCTCGACCTGGAACTGACGCACAATCCCCGTTTGTTGGTCTTCGGCGAGGACGTGGGGTTGAAAGGGGGGGTGCATACCGCAACCCTGGGGCTGCAACTGAAGTATGGCATGAGCCGCGTATTTGATACCAGCCTGTCGGAAGAGGGGATTATCGGCCGATCCGCCGGTCTGGCCTTGGCCGGTCTGTTGCCTGTGCCGGAAATTCAATTCCGCAAATATGCCGATCCCGCCACCGAGCAGCTTCACAATGTCGGCACGTTACGCTGGCGCACCTATAACCGGTTTGCCGCGCCGATGGTAGTGAGAATACCGGTGGGATTCGGCCGAAAAATTGGCGATCCCTGGCATAGCGTCACCGATGAAGCCGCCTTCGCCCACGCGGTCGGCTGGCAGGTGGCCTTCCCTTCCAATGCCGAGGATTGTGTCGGTTTGTTGCGCGCTGCCTTGCGCAATGACAATCCCACCATCTTCTTCGAACATCGCGCCCAATTGGACGCCGCCTGGGCCCGCCGGCCTTACCCCGGCGACGACTATGTGGTGCCCTTTGGGCAGGCGCGTTTCCTCAGCCACGGGAACGCGCTGACCGTCGTCACTTGGGGCGCGTTGGTCGAACGCTGCGATCTGGCGGCGCAACATCTGAACGCCGGCATTGAACTCATTGACCTGCGCACCATCATCCCCTGGGATAAAGAAGCCGTCCTCAATTCCGTGCGCAAAACCTCGCGCTGCCTGATCGTCCATGAAGACATCGGTCTGGCCGGCTTCGGGGCGGAGGTCGCCGCCGTTATCGCGCAAGAAGCCTTCCTTGACCTGGACGCGCCTATCACACGCCTGACTGCGCCGCCTGTGCCTGTGCCCTTCAATGTCGGTCTCATGCACGCCGTTGTGCCCACCACGGAACTGATTCAACGCTACATGCAAGAGTTGTTGGCTTTCTAAGCGCCGGGCAGACCTCGGCCCAAATGGCGCGCCGGCCTCATAGGCCGATGATCAGGCGGGCGATGGTGAAGTAAATGAATAGCCCGGTGGCGTCTACCAACGTACTCATCGCCGGGCCGGACACAACGGTCGGGTCAATACGCAGCGCCGCGGCCAGCAATGGCAACACCGCGCCCAGACCATTGGCCCACAAGACGATGGTGGCGATAGAGATGGACACAACCAGCGCCAGCCCCGGCCCGGTTCCCCACATAAGCGCCCGGCCATAGGCTACGACGCCCATGATCAACGCCAGAAAAACGGCGGCGCGAATTTCATGCCAAAGCGTGGCCAGGGTATCACGCAGGCGAATATCCCCGACGGCCAGCGCGCGAATGATGGTGCTCGTGGTCTGTGAGCCGGCGTTACCGCCGGTGCCGATCAACAACGGCACAAAGAAGGAGAGCGCCACCAGTGATTGGAGTTCGTTCTCGAAGTGGCGTAAGACACTGCCCGTCAGGCTTTCTGTGACAAACAACAGGAGCAACCAACCGACGCGCTTGCGCGCCACGGTAAGAACCGGCGTATCCAAATACGGCTCATCCAAAGGTTGCGCGCCGCCGAGCCGTTGGATATCTTCTGTGGCTTCTTCTTCGATAACATCCATCACGTCATCGGCCGTGATAACGCCTAAGAGCGCGCCTTCGGCGTTGACGACAGCTAACACCAGCAGGCTGTAGCGCAACATGAGTTGGGCGCACTCTTCCTGGTCGGTGCCGACAAGCACCGAGATGACATCCGGGTCCATGATGTCGCGCACCAGTGTGTCGGACGAGGCCACAATCAGGTCGCGCAAGTCTACCTGGCCGCACACAGCGCCTTGCGCATCCACCACGAAAAGGTCCGCCAGACTTTCATGGCGCGGTTTCCAATCCCGAATGGCCTGGAGCGCCTCGGCGGCCGTCATACGGCGGCGTAGGGCGAGAAATTCGGGGGTCATGAGGCCGCCGGCGCTGGTCTCTGGATAGAGGAGGAGCGGGCGAATTTCGTCGGGGTCTTCCAGAGCGGCCAGGATGCTTTGCGCCTGCTCCGGCTCCAGATTAGCGAGCAGGTCAGCGGCGTCATCAGGGGCCATCTCGTCCATGATGCGGGCGAGGGTAGCGGTGGGCAAGGCGGCAACAAGTTCAGCGGCGGCGCTGTCCTCCATCTCGGCCAACAATTCGGCCGATTCCACCGGGTCTAAAGCCGGCAACAAGGCGGCCTGTTCGTCTTCATCCAGGCCTTCCAGTAACTCCGCCTGATCCGGCGCATAGAAACGATCCAGGATAGCCAACGCGGTGACCGAATCTTGTTGTTCCAAGGCGGCGCGGAGTTGTGACAATTTCTCGTCTAGCGCGGTTAACTCTTCCGGCATAGCTATCCTCCTGGCAGTTCGGTCGAGGATTCGGCCGATACGGTGGTTTTGGGTGCTGCGCCCGGCAGGCAACCTTCCGACACAGCCGCACGGCAGTATACCGCAAGCCGTTGGGAACGGCATCAGCCAATTGACGTATCTTAATTGTGACGACTCACCCTCTGCGGCGACTGTTCTCACCCGGCCGCCGATTCCTATCTGGTTCTCCTTTGGCTTGAGATGATCGGAGACGACAACTAGCGCCTTACGGGGTCAGGCGCACACGCTGCCATTGGGTGACGCTGATCGGCGCCAGGCTGAAGCCTTGCACGCGTGGCTTGACCAAGATCGAGTTCAAGCCATGCGCTAACACCACCACCGGCGCATCCTCCAGAATCAACGTCTCCACCTCGGCGTAGGCCGCCAGGCGTTGGGTCACATCCGGCTCCACGCGGGCCGCCTCCAGACGGGCGTCCACCGCCGGGCGGCTATACGCGCCCAGGTTTTGCGCTGAACCGGTGTGAAACAGCGCATCCAGGAAATTTTCCGGGTCCGGATAGTCCGCGCACCAACCGGCCGTGAAGAAATGACCGCTGCGCCCGGCATATAGCTCATCGAGATAGGTATACGGGTCAACCAGTTGCACTTCAATCTGCACGCCCAACGCCTCTTCCCACAGCGAGATAGCGGCAGTCACTAACGGGCCCACTTCATCGTAGCCAGAGGCGGTGAACGTGAGCGTCGGCAGCGAAGTATAGCCGGCCTCGGCCAACAGCGCGCGCGCCCGAGCCGGGTCGAATGACGGGGCGGGGCGCGCCGTGTACCCCGGCAATCCCGGCGGCAGAATGCCGGCGGCAGGCAGCCCGTCGCTGCCATAAAGTGATTCGACCAAGCGCGGCCGATCCAGCCCGTCGGTGAAAGCCCGGCGCACGCGCACATCGTCAAATGGGGGGATGCGGGTGTTGAAGCCAATATAGGAGGTGCACAATGACGGCCCGATCTGCAACTCTTGCGACCAGGGGTTGTTGGGGTCGCGTGCGCGTTCCAGCGTGCTGCCGCCGATGTCGGTCAGATCAATCCGGTCATTCTCATACAGTGATAGGGGCAGGTCCGCCCCCAATAGATAGACGACATGGCGCACCTGGGCCACCTGGCCGTAGAAGGCGTCGTTACGGGCCAGGATGATGATGTCGTCGTCACGCCAGGCCTGTAACTTGAAGGGGCCGGAACCGTTCGGCCGATATTCCCAATTCGGCCGATCCACATTCTCCCGATCCACCACAAATGCCGCCGGAAAGGTCAACTTAGCCAGAAAGTATGGCTTGGGCGCGTCCACTTGCACTTCCAGCGTCCGATCATCCAGGGCGCGCAAGCCGCGAATATGCGTCGCCTGGCCGGTCGCCATCTCCACCACACCCACGATATCGCTCAAGTAGGTGAGCGCGGTGTCGGAGCCGAGGGCCGGGCTGACGGCGCGTTCCCAGGAGAAAATCACATCCTGCGCCGTGACCGGGCGGCCGTCGTGAAAACGAGCATTGGGGTGCAGATAGAAGGTATAGCGCGTCCCATCGGCGCTGACCTGCCAGCCGGCCGCCAGATCGGGTTGGACATTCAAGGTGGGATCGAGCGTCACCAGGCCGCTGAAAATGTGGCCGGCAATGCTGCCGGCGCCGCCATGCGTGCGAGCCGGATCGAGCGTCTCAGGTTGGCTCGCGCTGAGGAAGATGGCCTGGTCGCGGCGCACGCCATCGCCCGCGGCCGGGTTGTCGTCCCGCGCCGGCAGCGTCAAGTTGCAGGCCACGACGAGCCACATGAGTGCCAGGCCGATTGCCGGCCGGAGGTTGGATCGGTGGTGGCGGATCATCGGTCACCGCCTGGGAAAGATTGAGGCAACGCCTGGCGTCGTCGGCGGGCCAACCACAGCCCGATAGCCAGCGGCGCAAAGCTGATGCCGCACACGCTGCGCGCAGGGGCAGGCGCGTCCGGCGCGGGCGCGTAGGTGGCCGGCGTCGGCACGGAGACCAGCCCGGCCAGCGGCGGCGCCGTGGGGATAGTTTCCGCGCGCAAGGGCGTGGGCGTGGGTGGAATGGCGCGCGGGGGTGCGCCGATGGCGGCTCGCCACGCCGTTTCCAGGCTGTCCGTGTTCAGGTTGTAAGCTTGTTGCAGGGCGTCGTCGTAGGTCGCGCCGTCGGCCAGCGCCAGGATGAGCGCCTGCAAAGGCGCTTGCCCGTTGGTATCCAGGAGATAGCGCACCACGCTGTAGCTTTGGCTATAGGCCAGGCTGGCGGCGGAGTCGTGGGCCGAGAATTCACCGCTCAAGCTGCGCAAGGGGAGAAAACTATCGTCTGCCAGCGCGCGATCCAGGTCGTTTTGGACGCGAGCATCCGGTTCGCCCTCGGCGACGCCGGCGAGACCCTCTTCCAACCAGGTGGGGCGACTGCCGCCGACGCAGGATCGGCCGAATTGCCCAACTACGAGATGGGTCAGTTCATGCGCCACAGTGCGCACGCCATAATCATTCAGCGAGCGGGGCGGGACGCCGAGCAGAATTGTGTTGTATTCGCTGAAGGCCACGCCGCCGGCCCAATCTTGCAGATAAAGCACGGCGTCGCGCATATCTTCGGCGCTGCCGTAGATGTAAAACGTGACATCAGTCTGGAGTTGGATGCCCATTTGTTGTTCGAGACGTTGGAGGGTGGATTCGGCCGAATCCAGCAACACCGGCCCCACGTCATCCCCGGCGTACCAATGCACCGTCACATATTCGGCCGAACGCGTTTGCCAGTCAAACCGGTCATCCGTCAGCGTCACCCTCTGCGCCGGCGTGGTATAGGCAGAGCCATCCGCCAACGTCAGCGCCCATTCCCAGCTCACCACACTGCCGGGCGGCGGATTGCCGGAGCGGATCATCTCCCACGTCCAGCTCGCCTGACCGGCAACCACCGTCGCCGACGCCTCCGTGCGCACGTCTACACAACTGAACTTCTCTACATGATAGCGCAACGTCGCCGCCGTCACCGGGACGGCGGGATCAAAGGCCAGGGTAAACATCACCTCTTCGGGAAAGCGCACAACGGCCGCGTTGGCGCGGATCGCCACGTCCGTGGGGGTTTGGGCGTGAGCCGATTCCGCCTCCCACCGGAGCGCTACGATCAACGTCAGGGCAAACAGGAGTTTCATTCGCATAGGTTATCCTTTAGGTTGTCTGCGCCGCGCCAGCCAAATGCCGACCGGCGCGCTCAGGCCGACGAGTCCCAGGATCAACAACCAGACCCAAACAGGCGTCGGCCGGGAGTTGGGGACTGCCCCGGCGGAGGGTGGCGTGGGCGTTGGCGTCGGCGGCAGGCGCGTTGCCGAGGCCCGGGGCGTGGGACTGGGCCGGGGTGTGGGCGAAGGCGACGGTGTGGCCGTGGCGGGCAACGGCGCGGGAGTCGGCGCCGGCGACGCGGTGGGACGTACCCGCTCGGCCGCCTGCACCAGATAGAAGGTTTCGCCGCCGATCATGCAGTAGTCGCCGATGGATTGGGAGCAAAGCGCGGGCGGCAGGCTCAGGCGATAGACGCCGGCTGTCGGCGTCAGGGTTTGGGTCTGGCCCTCCTGGGTGATGAGTTGAGCCTGGGGGGCGGTGGCGGGAATTTCGGCCGATTGCGGAGCGGGCAGCCGCGCAAAAACCACCGTGGTTGAGCGACCGTCTTGATCCAGCCTTATCTGTCCCACGGCGTCCCAACGTTCGCGCGCCCCCCCCCACACGCCCCGCAATTGCGGCATAGCGACCCGGTAAGTTTCAAAGGCGGGTCGGCGGCTACCATCAAGACGTACCAAACCGAACGGTTCCGGGTTAGCCTGGCGGTCGGTTGGCGTGTCCTTGAGCTTGAAGATGGCGATGCGCTCGACGCCGGCGGCCAGGGCTGCGGCCAATGCCTGGGGAATAAAGGCGGCTTGCTCCACCTGAAAAACGCTCAGGGTAATAGAGGTCACCGGCCAGGTGGGGTCATCGGTTACGGGCGCGTTGGTTTCCACCAGCCACCAGGGTTGGCGCAAGCCATGCGCCGCCAAGATCGCCTGCCATTCAGTTAGGATGTCGTAAATTTGTCCCGGTTGGAAGTAAAGGTGGGCGGTCGCCGCCTCAAAGTAGTAGCCATAGACGGGGGCTAACGGGTCTTTGTCCAGTTCGGTCAGCAAACGATCGAGATATTGGATTCGGCCGAAATTGGCATCCCAAAAGTAGGTCATGGCCGCCAGATGCACCACCGCCGCCGGGTTAGCCGCCTTGACGCTCAGATACGCCACCCGCAGCAACTGGGCAAAGTCCGCCACGCTGCCGGGCCAGGTGTGGCCGGGCGTCGCGGAGTCCCAAATATCCGGTTCATTCCAGATAATCCAATGGTCAATCCGCCCGGCATAACGCGCCGCCGCCCGGCGCACAAAGGCGGCCCAGGTATTAGCCGGGTCGTCGGGCGATAACCATAGCCCACGCGGCAGGCCGTCTTCCGCGCGCGCCCAGGTGGGGATGCCGATCAGTAGCCCGACGATCTCGCGCCCGGCTGCTTGTTCGGCGGCAATTTGAGCGTCACTCAAGCCGGGTTGCCAGCTCTCCGGCCCATCGGCCTGCACATCCGCCCATTGGAAACGCACGCGCGTCCAACTCACCCCCAGGTCGGCGGCGTCGGTGGGCGATTCGTAGCTTTCGATCACACCAAAGCGTTTGTCCGGTTCGGCGGCGCGGAGGGGATTCGGCCGAATTGCCAACCCCAAACCCACCAGCCCGATCCATACCGGCCACCACCAGCGGCAACGACTCAACTGCCTCACCTTAGCGTAGGTCCCGCCGGTCCCATCGGCTTCAAGGTTGCGCGTCCGGCAACGGCAAGAGGAATAGAGCTTCCAATACATTCAACGCTTTATGCATCTCTTGCAGCATGGGCAACATGTACACATCTTGCAATAATGCATCCATCGGCACCGGAATCTTCGTTTGCAAATCCAGGCCGATAGTCAACGGCAACCCTTCCCCATTTCTGAGGGGAATCAGCTCCCGCACCGGCACTTGCAGCGTCGTATTTAGCGGAACATTCAAGCGCACCGGCACTTGCGTATCCACCGGCGCGATCACATCCAGATTCACCGGCACTTTGAGTTGCACCGGCACATCAATATAGATGGTCGTCCCATTGATTTGCAAAGGAGCGCGCACGGTATCATTCACCTGAATAGATTCTCGGATGGGCACGGCGATATTATCTTTGAACGGGATATTCTGGCTGATGGGGACGGTAAGGCTGATCGGCACTTCCAACACATCTTCAAACAGCACTTCATCCGCGCTTTCCAAAACCACAGCCTGCTTCAAGTGCACCGGCATATCGTAGCCGGCATAATTCTCCAGGCGTTGCAGCGACTGGTAAAGATATTGATTGGTCTGAGATAGAAAATCACCGACCAGGCTGCGCACTACCAACAACACCACGATTACCAGGACATTAAAACCGAGTGAAGTCAGGGCAATGATCCACAGCAAACGTTGATTATTGAAACGGGTCGGGCGCTCTTCACTCATGGTCATCTCTCACTATCAAGACCGGCGGCAGGTCTCAGATCAATTAATCCCTCAGAGGCGACGCCCCGGGCTCGCATGGCAGGTTGGTTACAGAGGATGCGATTCTATAACGATAATTGTATACTGGATAACACAATCTACCACAAGACGGTTGTCTGGGAGAAACAGTATGGCAAGGCAAGGCCGATTCTGTGCGGCTTGGCTGGGAATGATCGCGTGTTGCGGCTGGCTGGTCTTGACCGGCTGTGGCGCTTTGCGTGAAGCCGGGCAAAGTATGTCTCAGGCGCGGGATGCCGGGCGCGCCACGCGCTCCGCGCCCGCGCCCACGTTGCGCCCCCTGCCCACTCCCAGGCCGACGCCGGCCCCCTCGCCCATGCCGCCGGCGCTGCTGGCCTGGTTGCCGACGATGCCCAGTCTGTCTACGGCCCGGCAAATTTTAGAGGCGGCGAATCTGCCCATCACCAGCAGCGATGAGCGGGTTACATTTTTCGTCCCGACGGACGCCGCT
Source organism: Chloroflexota bacterium (assembly GCA_041918535.1). Classification (GTDB taxonomy): domain Bacteria; phylum Chloroflexota; class Anaerolineae; order Promineifilales; family Promineifilaceae; genus DAOTXO01. The sequence continues at coordinate 7,251 of JAYRVN010000113.1, read as the reverse complement.
TTTGCCGCGCTGCCCCAGGGCGCGTTGCGCGCGTTGCGCAACAATCCAGCCGCCTTGCACAAGTTGCTGCTCACCCATATCGCTCCCGGCGCGAGAACAGCCGCCGATCTAAGGGGGCTGGCTACGTTGAGTATGGTCAACGGCGAGAGCTTACCGGTGCAATGGCATGACGGCCAACTGCGCCTCAAAAACGCCCGCATTGTGGCCGCCGACTTCGTGCTGCGGAATGGGGTGGCGCATGTGCTGGACGCGGTTGTGTTGCCGTCCACCTCTATCAAGACGCCGGTCATTGACGCGTCAGGGGCGGCAACGTTTCGGGGGACGTATTTGACGGTGGTCGGTTCGGCCGAACCGGGCATGCCCCTGGCCCTCCTCGCCAATAATCAACGCTTCGGCGTCACCCTGGTTGATCAACAGGGGCATTGGGTCATCCCGAACACCATCGCCCCCGGCCAATACACCCTGTTGGCCTACACCCTCGACGCCACCGGCATCCCGCTGGTCGTCTCGACGCCCGTGTCGCTCACCGTCCAACCCTAGAAACAGCGTGGCACAAACGCATGTTCTAATTCTCTCGCATCAGGTATAATTACGTTTATGTCAAGCGGTGAAGCTCACATTCAGGGAACCGTGATCCTATCTCTGGCGCTCTCGGCCGTCACCTTCGTCTCGACAGGGGATTGGCGCGTAGGCGCCTTCACGCTGAGCGGGACATTGGCCGGCGTTTTCCTGACGCCAGACCTGGACCAGCCCTGGGTGATCAGTGCGAGCGAACAGGCCATTATCCGATATACCCTCGGCCTGGGATATCTGTGGCTGGCTATCTGGCACATCTACGCCACGCTCATCCCCCATCGCTCCCCTCTCTCGCATTGGCCCGTCCTCGGCACAGCCGGGCGGCTGCTTTGGCTATTTCTTGTCTACCTCGTCGTAAATTTTTTGTGGGGGGTGCCGTCGGATGGCTTGCTGGCGCGGACGCTGACCTGGGGACGCTCGCAGCCCCCTTTCTATTGGTATGTCGCGCTATTGGGGCTCGTGATGTCTGACACCTTGCATTTCCTGATGGACTTGTGGCCCGTGCGACCCCTCGGCCGGCGCTAATCGGCGCGCCGGTCGCGACGACCGGCAAAATGGGCAGCGCTTGACCCAACCTCCGCCCAATCGTCGCGCCAACACCACCGCCGCAGTTTTTGCGTAGCTTCTATACAGCCGGGATTGTTTACATATCAACAACTTTGGCTTACATTACAGGGAGCAAGCCGGTCGGCCGAGCATCCGTCTGGCCGGCGAGAAGTTATCCCCCGCTCCTTTCGGGCGGCAGCATAGAATGGTAGGAGTTCCCTGCATGGCATTATCCCGGCGTTTTCCCCTAATCCTTGCGTTCTTGGCGATACTCACGGCGTTGGTCTGGCTGACGCCCGCTACGCGCACAGCCGCTGTTGGTGTCTTTGTGTTAGATGGGCAGCGCGACGCGGCGTATGGCGCAGCCATTGCCGCCGACCCCGGCGGCGACCTGGCCAACCCTGGTCCCGGTAGCTGGAGCGGCACTCTCTGGAGCGATCTAGCCCAGTTATATTGCGGCTCAGACGGGACAAATCTATTTGTATATGGGAATCTGCCCGCTTACGCTCAGAACGCTTCTAGCGGCGAAATTGGCCTGCTCATTCGCCCCGGCAGTGTGACCAACCCGGGTGGTTCGGCCGATCCCTGGGGCAATGCCATCACTTTCAACCACGCCAATCGGCCCTACTATGTCGTGCGCGGTAACATCCCCGGCATCAACAACCCGCCCAACGACAACAATGGCTGGACTGAGTTGCGCGTCTGGCAAGGTTCTGCCTGGAGCGCCGGCGGCGTCAATTGGGGCGGCATCAGCGGCGGCGGCCAAATCGGCAGCCATATCGCCTACGCCAACAACACCGGCGTCGAGCTGAAAATTCCGTTTAGCGCCATTGGCGGCCTGAGCAGCAGCGTCTCGCTGGAACTTTTTGCCACGCAAAAGGGCGCCGGCAAAGGCGCGTATGACACAACGCCCACAGATGACCAGGCCACAGGCTGGGATGATCCGACCACACAGACTGCCTGGGCGACCTGCACCCTGGACGCCGCCACCCCGACGCCCACCGGCACGCCCAATCCTACGGCCACCCCTTCACCGACCCCCTCGCCGACGCCTTTCGTCACACCCGGCCCCTCCCCCACGCCGTCGCCTACGCCCACGCCTGGGCCGGGCGGCTGCGCGGCGGCGGTGGTGGGCGATGGCGTAATTGTGCCGGATGGCCTGTATCACCTGGATACGGACCCGGCTTATCGCAATCCCTTGGGCAACATTGAGCCAAACGGTTCGGCCGATATTCGTCTCCGCACCTGTCTTGACGATGTCCAACAAGTCAAAATCCTGGTCTGGAAAACGGGCGACCCCCTTAACACCCCTGCCTTCATCTACAACGCCGCTATCGTCGCCACCAACGGCAACACGGTCACCTGGTCCGCCATTGTTCCCGGCCCCGGCAGTGTCATTGACCAATGGTACCAATTCCGCCTAATTGACGCAGCCACAACCAACTACTACCATCCGGCCGCCGGCAACACCGGCGTCGGTGTCTGGAGCGCCACCTTACAGAATCCATCCTGGAAGCTGGGCACTGTTCCGCCGCCGCCGGCGGCATACCCGGTGCCGGGCTGGATGAAAGACGCCGTGATCTATCAAATCTTCCCGGATCGTTTCCGCAACGGCGACACTGCCAACGACAGCCAGATTGACGGTCGCCAGGTTTATGGCCCGGGCCGCTGCCCCGGCTACCCTCACGACGATCCCAACAACAACGACTGCCTGCACGAATTCCGCGGGTGGCACGAGCCGCTGCTTGTGCCGAGTTGGGGCTTCGACTATTATGGCGGCGACTTACAAGGGGTTATTGATAAGATCAGCGCCGGGTATTTCAATGACCTGGGGGTAAACACGCTCTACTTCAACCCGCTCTTTGAAGCCTCGGCCAATCACGGTTACGACACCAATGATTATTACGCCATCCGCAGTTACTTCGGCGACAATGCCAAATTCGATCAGTTAGTCACAGCCGCCAACGCGCATGGCCTGCGCCTCATCCTGGATGCCGTTTTCAATCACGCCGGTCAGGATAGCCGCTATCTCGACCCCTGGGGGCGATGGCCTGATGTGGGCGCTTGTGAATCGGCCGCTTCGATCTTTCGCCCCTGGTTCACGCAGGGCAACGCCGGCGCGGATGTGTGCGCCGGGGGTTGGGGCTGGTATGGTTGGGGCGGTTATGACACCCTGCCGGAATTTGTGGACAGCAGCGCGGCTGTGCGCGATTTCTTCTTCCGGGGCGGCAGCCAGGCCAGCCCCGGCGGCAAATCAGTCTCGCAATATTGGCTGGATAAAGGCGTGGTCGGCTGGCGCTATGATGTGGCTCAAAGCATCACGCATAACTTTTTCAGCGAGATGCGGCCCTATATCAAAGGCACGAACAACACGGGCGCGGTGTATGGCAACAGCAACTACCTGATGCTAGGCGAAGTGACCGGCGGCTGTGATTGGTATTTATACCAAAGCTATCTGAACACCAACGAGCTAGACTCGGTCATGAACTATTGCTTTCGGGATTGGGCGACAGGCTTCGGCAACGGCAACGCGCCCAGCAGCTTCAACAATAGTTACAACAGTTTCCGCGCCCTCTTCCCGGCCCCCACGTTTTATGCTTTGATGAACCTGATCAGCAGCCACGACTCGCCGCGTATGTTGGCTCTGTTGAACGGCGATGTGGCGAAGGTCAAATTGGTGACGTTGCTGCAAATGACTTTGCCGGGCGCGCCGTCGGTGTATTATGGCGACGAGGTGAATGTTAACGGCGGCGGCGATCCGGACAATCGGCGGGTGTACCCCTGGGCTGATACCGGCGGCGGCATGAACGGTCAGATGCCGGATACGGCGATGTACAACCATTACCGCACGCTGTTGGGTATCCGCCGCGCGCATCCGGTGTTGCGTTGGGGAGATGTGGCGACGGCGTTAGCGGATGACGCCAAGCATGTGTATGCGTACATGCGTTTCGACAACCCTAATTTGGGCATTTGGGATCAGAATAACCCGTATCAGGCCACGAATGAGGCGGTGCTGGTGGCGCTGAACAATGGGAATTCGGCCGAATCCGTCACTATCCCCGTCTCCGCTTACCTGCCCAACGGCACACTGCTCACCGATTTGCTCAACGGCGGCGTCTACACGGTGGCCAATGGCGGCGTGACCATCAGCATCAATAGCCGCTGGGGAGCAATCCTGCGCGCCGACCTGACGCCGCTGCCGGTCTTCCCCGATATTCTCTCGTTCAGCTTCGACACAGCCGGCAGCGTCAACGGCATTGCCTACAACCCGGAGGACATCGTTAAATTCGACGGCCCGACAGGCGCCTGGAGTCTCATCTTGGATGGGTCCGATCTGGGCATTTCGGCCGATCTTGATGCCTTCTATTGGCTGCCCAATGGAGACCTCCTCATGAGCTTCGATGTGGCCGCCACCATCGGCAACCTCAGCAACGTCGATGACTCCGACCTGGTACGCTTCACTCCCACCTCGTTGGGTGAAACGACCGCCGGCACATTCGCCCGTTATTTCGACGCCTCGGATGTGGGCTTGACCCAAGGCGGCGAGGATGTGGATGCCGTCACGCTGTTGCCCAATGGACACATTCTCGTCAGCACCTCCGGCAATTTTGCCGTGCCCGGCGTCAGCGGCGCCGACGAAGACATCCTGGAGTTCACCCCCACCAGTCTCGGTGGCAACACCGCCGGGAGTTGGACGCTCTACTTTGACGGTTCCGACGTGGCGCTGACAACGACCACGGAAAACTTGTGGGGATTATGGCGCGATGACGCTGCCGGCTAGCTATATCTCAGCACGAATGGCCTGTTCAAAGTGCCCGGTTTACAAGGCAACGCGCAGGACATCTTCGTCTGCACACCCGGTTCTCTCGGCGATGCCACGACATGCACCTACAGCGCCTATTGGGATGGCTCCGCACACGGCTTCGACACGCAGGTCATAGACGATTTCCATATTATGCGACCCTAAGGGGGGAATCGGCGCCCGGCCCGCCTTGGGGCTTAAGGCCGCTTGACAGCCACCGCGCTTGTGCTAAACTGGAAGCATCTTAAGATTAAAAGGAGGTGTCTACATGAGGCAAGTCAACCATGAATTGGCAAGCACTGCTTATGACGTGCGTTATGTAGGCACGCCTGGTTTCGGTTAACGTCGCTTCCCTCTCCTTTCTGAGAACAGCACGCAACAGCCACAGGCGCGCCGGCCCTGTGGCTGTGTTGTTTCTAGCCCCAGCCACACCAGCATAACCGATTAGCGTATCGGCCGATTGGCGACCAGGTTCATCAACCGGTTGGCCACCCGACTGATCACCTATCAACGATCTGGCTGTCAAAGAGGAGACAAAATCTTGAGTACTGAGAAATACGAAGCCTGGGAGCGCTATGCCGATTATGCCGAGACGGAGGAGAGCCGACTGGTCTCGCGCCAGGCGCGTCGCCACCGTCGGGCCCAGCCCAGGCATTCCCCCAAAAAGAGTGAGGCCGAGATTCTGGCCGACCTGGCCGAGGAGACTGCCGGCCTGGAAGGCGGCTTCCATCCAACTTATCACCCCTCTCGTCACGAGGAGGGCTGGCTTCTGCAGGCGCTACAGGATTTCTACGTGGAAGGGTTGATTACCGACGTAGAAGCTATCGTCAAAGGCGGCAAAGAAGCCAATGTTTATCGCTGCCGCGGCGACGACGGCTGGACAGCGGCTAAGGTTTATCGGCCGCATGTCTTGCGCCAGATGCGTAACGATGCCGTTTATCGCCAGGGGCGCGCCACGCTCACGGAAAACGGACGCGCCGTGCGCGGCAACGAACACCGCGTCATCCGCGCCATCGGCAAGAAGAGCGCGTTTGGCCTAGCAGTAGCGCATCAGTCGTGGTTGTTACATGAGTTCACAGCCCTGGAGCTGTTACATGAAGCGGGCGCGAATGTGCCCAAACCGCTGGGAGTAAGCCCCAACGCTATCCTGATGAGTTATGTCGGCGATGGTCGGACGGCTGCTCCCACTTTGCACAGTGTGGCGCTTCAGCGCGCCCAGGCGCACAGGCTGTTCGAAAGAGTGCTGGCGAACCTTGAGTTGATGCTGCGTCACCATCTGATTCATGGCGATTTGTCGGCCTTCAATATCTTGTACTGGCAGGGAGAGATTACGCTGATAGACTTTCCGCAAGTCGTTTCGGCCGAATCCAATCCCAATGCCCAGCTCTTGCTGCAACGTGACGTGCAACGGGTATGCGACTACTTCGCCCGTCAGGGCGTCGTCGCCAGCCCCGACGATCTGGCCCGGCGCTTATGGCAAACCTACCTGGCGCCCGATCCTGATGACGCCGCCGCCGATCTCTCCCGTTTACTGGCGGAGCAGACGGCCAGTTAGAACCGTAACGGAAACAACGGGATGCCGGGTCTGCTAAGGATCGGCCCGGTATCCCAACCTTACGCCTTACTTTGAGTCGTCCCCATTCCTTTCATCCAGGTCTTGCACCTGCAAAGTGAGCGCATCAATGGACACCTGAACCTCACGCAGCGAGAGCGCCAGCGATAGCAGCAGCAACATCAGACTGATGCCAAAAATCCATTTGCCCACCGTGACCTGACCCGCAAACAGCACAAACATACACAAGACACAGCCAAGAAAACTTCCCACACCGCACACCTGCATGTTACGGATGATCACAATGCGATAACGCAGATTAGCCAGTTGTCCCTTGATCTTCGGGTCGGGTTGGGCGCGATAGCGCCCATCCAGATCGCGCATGAGGGCGGCCAGTGACAAAAAGCGATTCGTATAGGCCAGCAACAGAAGCGAAATGGCCGGAAACAACAACGCGGGCGTGGTCAAAGAGAAATCCATGTCAGTCAGTTCTTCTTCCCCTCAAGTGGTTATATGTAAGCGGGCGTGGCAGCCATTTCATCTGGTTCACGCCGCAAGCCATTCTAGCCGGAACGAACAACGCCGTCAATGCGGCCTGCGCCCTGAATCTGGCCTTACCCCCCCATCTGACGGTAAGATAGGCGTTTAATAATCTATGGCGATGGGAGAGATGCCATGAGCCTGACTCGCGCAGCGATTGTCGGTTGTGGACGGATTGCAGATTTACATGCTCTGGGGTATCAGGGACGCACCGATGCGCGCATTGTCGCGGTGT
>JAYRVN010000112.1:0-3771 GCA_041918535.1 Chloroflexota bacterium | reverse complement strand
CTCTGCGTGGGGTTGTTGAGATGGTCGAGCATGATTTGGGCAGCGGTTCGGCCGATCGCCTCAGTCCGCTCAAATGACGGATCCGGGAATTCGGGGAATGTGCCGCCCTTGTCGCTCAGCAACCCCCCGATCGCGCCATTCACCATCAAGGCCATGCCGCCCATTTGAGTTTCGACCTCATCCAATAAGTACTTCACAAAATCGGCCGTAATCGCCGTGTTTTCCGATCCCATAGACTCCGGGTGCATCGCCCAATTCACCAACGTTGCCACCGTTCCATTCGCACCCTGCAACACCATCAAGTGAACTTTGTTGTAGCGCACTTGCGGGTCACGGCTGTCGTTCACCAGCCAGTCCAACGGCGCGTGGTCAAGGGCGGCTAAGGTGAAAGTCACGGGCGCGCGGTCAGCCCAGGCTTGTCCCGCCGCCGCCGCCGATTGCGCGCCAATGTATTCAATCCAGGCCAATGGCCGCGGATGGGCAAACGGCGGTTGCCCGGCCCCGCCCCACAGACCGATAGTATCGGGCGCTTCGTGGGTGTGGGTGGCGCTGACCAGGATATGCCCGGCCAGTTCCGGCACGACCGCAACAATGGCGCTTTCAATCCGGCCAATGTCGTCTGAAGTGAGGCCGAGGACATCCACCATCACGAAGGCCATCGGGGTTTGGCCGTCGTCCAGGATGATGACGCGGGTGAATAACTCGTCGTGGACGCTCTCGGCCGGACGGCCGACGCTGTAACCGGCCATCCACAAGACCGGATTGCCCTCTAAAGGTGGGGTCACCACCGCCTTGGCGGCGCCGGCCTGGTAAATGACCTGGGGAGAGGCCGCCGGGCGCGCGGCGCCAGGCGAGGCTACAGCCAGAGCGGCCACCGTTACCAGGAAAATGACCATTATCAGCAGGAAGGAAGTGCGTTTGCTCATCGTTTAGAACTCCTCGCATGTGGGTTGGGCTTGAGTACCGTATTCCGGTCGGTTTGCCGGGCTGAATTTGCCGACAGCCCGCCGGTCTTTGAACACAATGGTAGCCGGATTCGGCCGAAAATGGTAGCCGTCCTTTTCTCAGCCGCTCATCCTCCCGCCGCGAATTCTAAGGGTTTGATAAATCACCCTGACTCCTCTATAATCCAGGCATCTGTGGTACAACATGACTTCAGCAAGAAAGTGTGTATCTGTCAGTTATTCCGCAAGCCTATCCCCGTTGGGGTGCGATAGTCAGTGTTCTTATCGAAATCCGAAGCTTTTCGTCCTGTTTTATTGACCCCGCGTTGGTTGCAGCTAGCTAGCGGTTGGGCGACGCCCATCCACGCTCAGCCGCCTCTTACCGGATCGCGGGGCTTCCTTCGGGCTTGAGTAACTTCCTATGTCTCTTTGGGCTAGCATTGCGATTTTCACCCTATTGATATTCATCAATGGGCTTTACGTCGGCGCTGAATTCGCCACAGTTTCTGCCCGACGCACGCGCCTGCGGCAAAAGGCCGGCGGCGGCGATTGGTTGGCCCAACGCCTGCTGCCCATCGTTGAAAACCCCAAGCAATTGGACAATTACATTGCTGCCTGCCAATTAGGCATCACTATCTCCTCGCTGGCCCTCGGCGCTTTTGGCGAGCGTGAAATAGCCCCCCGCCTCGAAGGTCTCGGTCTGGCTGGCGCTGTGGCTTCGACCACGGTCCTGTTTATTTTCACCACAACGCAAGTCATTTTGAGCGAGTTGTTTCCCAAATCCATCGCCGTGCAGTATCCCGAAAAACTAGCGTTACTGGTTGTCTTGCCCGTACGCTGGACCATGTTCCTATTGGGCCCTTTGATCTGGTTCTTTAACGGCAGCGGCTTATTGATTCTGCGCCTTATGGGTCGCCGGCGGGTGGATGCCCACCTGCACCTCCGTTCGCCGGAAGAGATCGAGATTTTGGTGACGGAAAGCCACGAAGGCGGGCTTCTAGATGATGAAGAGCGCAAATTGCTGCGCAACACCTTTCGCCTGGCTGGTTTGACTGCGCGGCAAGTGATGGTGCATCGTACCCGCATGGCGGCAGCCCAGGCCGGTCTGGAGTTGTCTGAATACATCAAATTCTCGATTGAAAGCGGTTTCACCCGCATCCTAATTTATGAATCAACGCTGGACCGCATCATGGGCTTTGTGCACATCAAGGATGCCTTTCGCCAACTGGTGCAGGGTCAGAAGAAGATGGACCCGTCCATTATCCGCGAAGTTCTGTATGTGCCGGAGGCCTTGCCTGTATTGGATGTGTGGGAGACTTTGAGCAAGCAGGGCCAATATATGGCTGTCGTCTTTGATGAATATGGCGGCACAGCCGGCATGATCACCTTTGAAGACTTGATCGAAGAGATATTTGGCGAGTTGCAAGATGAATTTGATGAAGACGAAGCGGCGCTGGTGTCTATTGACAAGGAGGGCCGCCTGCACTTGCGGGCGGATGTGTTGGTAAGGGATGTGAATGAATATCTTGACCTGGAACTGCCTGATGATGTGGCGGACACCTTGGGTGGGCTGGTGTTCAGTGCGCTTGGCCGAATCCCGGCCGTGGGCGATGTGGTCAGTTTTGGTGAAACTTTGATCCGCGTGGAGCAATTTGAAGACCTCAGTGTGAGTGAGGTTTCGCTGCCGGTCGGCCCCAACTTCAACCTGTTCAAGGCGACGGAATGGGAGGTGAAGCGTGAGTAGCCTCTTTTTGCTCAGCCTCTGGGCGGTTACCGCGGCGACAGGCAGTATCACGACGTTGGTGTTGGTAGTCTTGGCCCTGGTGTTGCTGAATGGCCTATTTGTGGCGGCCGAGTTTGCCATCCTGGGGGCGCGCGCCAGCCGTATGGAGCAGTTGGTGGAAGAACGTCACCCCCGGGCAATCCCTGTCTTGGAGGTTCTCCAATCGCCCGATTTACAGAATCGCTACCTGGCTACGGCGCAATTGGGCATCACGGTGGTGACCATCGGTCTGGCGATCTACGCCGAGCCGAAGGTGTCGGCGTTGATAGAGCCGGTGATGGATCGCTGGTTCAAGTTGGAATCAGAGACGCTTTTACATACGCTGGGGTATGTGGTGAGCCTTAGTCTGTTGACCTATGTGCATGTTGTATTGGGGGAGATGGTGCCCAAGTCGTTGGCGTTGTCGGATGCCAATACGTTAGCGCTGGACCTGATTCGGCCGATGCGCATTTTGCAATCAGTGCTAATCTGGCCGATCCGTTTACTTAACTGGATTGGCTCGCTCATATTACGCCTGGCGCACATCCCGCCCACGACTAGCCGTACCCGGCTCTTCTCGCCCGAAGAGATCGAGCAGATCGTCAGCGAAAGCACGGAAGGGGGGCTGCTGTCAGAAGATGCCCAAGAAATGATCCGAAATATCTTTGATTTCAGCGACCGCGAGGTGGGACAAGTAATGACGCCTCGCCGCAAAGTCGAAGCCATTCCGCTAGATGTATCCGATGACGATCTCGTCAATTTCATTATCGCCAGTCCGCACAGCCGTTTCCCTGTCTATCAGGGTGACCTGGATCATGTGGTGGGTATTTTGCATGTCAAGGATTTCATCCGCCAACACGTTGGGGACGGGCGGAAATCGTTACGCGATCTGGTGCGCCCGGCGCCGATCGTGCCGTCTGACCAAAGGGTGGAATTACTCCTGGCGGCATTTAAACGGCGTCGGATTCACATGGCAATTGTCCTGGATGAATTCGGCGGCACGGCCGGCATTGTGACACTGGAAGACCTGGTGGAAGAAGTCGTGGGTGAGGTGCGCGACGAGTT
>JAYRVN010000111.1:0-4565 GCA_041918535.1 Chloroflexota bacterium | reverse complement strand
TCCCCCAACGTGACGGTGGTGTTGTCCGGCAGAATGGTTACCTTGTCCGCCGGGACCGGCAGAATCTCGCCCCACAAGCGTTCCATTTGATCGCCATAGATGCGGGCGGCGCTTTGGATGAGCTTGGTCGGATCAATCAAGTGCGGCGCGCCGACCGGATGAACATAAATCTGCGCTCCCTGGGCGGCCCACCAACCGGCCGCGCCGGCGTGGTCGAGGTGAATGTGGGTGACAAAGATGTGGCGGATGTCATCCGGTTTCAAACCGAGGTTCGCCAGCCCTTGCAAAACATTGGGCAAGGTTGGGCGAGGCCCGGTTTCGATCAGAATAGGCCCCAGGCTGCTTTCCAGCACGTAAGAGGCGATAACGTGGGGATAATCGAGATGGTAATGATCAATGATGTGCACATTCATGCCCCCAATAGTACCACAAACCGAATATCCCGTTTTAATCCCCCCAACTTCTTTCCGGGTTTTGCCTGGAGCAGGCCGACGGTTCCAGGGCATACCAGATGGTTTGTCCTGGGCCGCGCCAGTAAACAGTCTCCCGCCGATTAGCCTGCGCGGCCATCGCCCCCTGCTCAAAAAAGCGCGTTGGCCGCCGCTGCCGACTGTTCCCCGGTGTCCCGTGTTTCTCCAGGCCAGCCAGCCGCCGGTTCAGGCGTCTGCGTGAATGGGTTGTGAGCGATGTATGGATGCCGCGATAGCTGTTCGGTAAGCGCCAGGCCAGATACGCCGCCTGGCGCGGTCCATGTCGTCCGGCCGTATCCGTGAGTTTGAAAAGGCTGCGTCCACGCCGCCAGGCTGTCGCTTCGCGCTCAAGCGCGTCGTCGCGTCGGCCGAGGGCGAACATGGCCTGACTGCGCACGCCACACCGCGCCTCGTATTGGCGTTGTGCGCTTTGGCTGACTCCGCTCAGGCGCGTCAGGGTAGCGCGCGCGATGGGTCGGGCGGGCCGGCCGCTGTGGAAAGCGGCATACAGATAGGCGCGCACCGCGCCAATCCGGCCGAGCAGGTGTTGAATGGGCAAGGCAACCGGTTTGCCGGTGAGATGGCTCAGGCCGAGGCCATGGGCGACTTTGGCGGTGGCGCGCAGCCAGAGTCGGTTCTGGGCTATTTGCCAGAATAACCCGTCGCCTTGTCGCAGCAAGTTTCTGAGTTGCCGCCAACCGCAAATGCGCCAGCCCGCGTCCGGGGCAGTCAGTTGCGCGCGCGCCTCGGCCAGGGTCACCCAGCCGCGCCCGTCTATATCCAGGCGGCGCAGGAGCAGCCAGACGCGCCCGGCGGCTGTTTGGTTGCAGCGCAGCAGGGCGAGGGCTAGATCGGGTTGAAGGGTGAGGGTAGGGGGGGGCGAGGCGGGAGATGGGGTTGCGGGCGGCGCGGTTGAGGGCGTATCGGCCGAAAAAACGGCCTCAGGGCCAATAGGCGCGCCTACCCGCTGTGGCTGTCGAGTGTTTCCACGCCGGCTGCCCCAGCCCAGGTGCGCCGGCAGGCATGGCATCGGCTCCGGCGCGTCATCCACCAGACGACGACCTTGCGCGTCCGTTCTTAACGCGTTGCCGGCCGCCAGTCGTTCGGCCCGTTGTTGTTGTCGGCGGACCAGCAAAAGGAGCTGGCCCGCCATTAAACTCGAAGCGCTGTCCACCCTGCACCACCTGTGGACAGCAAGCGACCTATCTGGGCGCAGCCAACACCAACGCGCCATTCATGGCGTAAACATCAACCCACCCTGTAACCGGCGCCGAAACGTTAAGCATTGCCCACGCTTCTGGCTGCGCGTCTCCAGAGTGATTGACACCGCCCGGCGGCTGTGTTATGCTCATAAAGTGAATAGGTCACCTACATGGGGGCAAACAACCCCCTCCCCAATTGGGGCGTGTCGCAAAGCGTGTTGGCGGCACTCTTTGCGCGTGTTGTAGTGAACCTATTGCCACCTGCACCAAGGCCAAGCGCGCTGCGTTTGGCCTTTTCTTTATACCGACTCGCCGCGCATCTCGCACACCACGCCACACGTCTAAAGGCGTGAGGCCAAAATTAGCATGGGGTGGGGAAGGTGCGATCGTGCGGACGAGTCAGGCTGGCGAGGCCGGTAGCGCCGACCCTAGGCCGCTTGCTGACCCGCAATAAGCTGGGCGCTAGACCGGATTCTGTAGGTATTACAGGCCGATATGAACGCCCTAATACGTCTTAAAGTATTCTGAGAATCAGTCTAGCAGAAATAGACGGGATTGTCAACAAATCTATAGCATATAGATTGCTCTGACCGACAAGGTATATGGTGCAAGGTTGGCGGGCAGGCAAAATGGCGCTCAACCTTGACAAGCCGTGGCATTTTATATAGTATACGAAAAGGAACTGTGTGGAAGCGACGAAACAATGAATGTCACGAATTTTGCCTTTGAGTTTGAGCGGTTTTCTCGCCTGGATTGGTCCCGGTTGGGCCTGGTCGTGCCGCCTTTTAGCATTGAAGCCGACCCGCGATTTATGTATTTATCGGCCGATACGCGTCGCGCGCTCTCGAAGGTCAGTTTTATGGTCGAAGCCGGTCAGGGCGCTTCGGTCGTGGTGGGGGAGGTGGGTACCGGCAAGACGACGCTGGCCTCCTGGTTCCATAGCCGTTATCAGAACCGCAAGGATTTCACGGTGGCGCGGGTAGACGAGCCGCCCAAACGCAGCGGCTTATTGCTGTTGCGTCGGATTGCGGCCGAATTCTCTTTGCGCACACGCCGCGCCACGGAAGACCAACTGAATGAATTCCGCGCTTTTCTCACCCGGCAGACCAATCAAGGTATCTTGCCGCTCATCGTCATTGACGAGGCGCACGAACTCAGCGCCGAGCAATTCATTGAGTTGCGGCGGTTACTCAACTTCCGCGATCCGCGTGGGGGCAAGGCTTTCCAGCTTATTTTGCTGGGCCGGCCGGAACTAGATATTCATTTGCGCGAAGTGCCTGATTTCAACGACCGCGTAGCCACGCGCTCTTCGCTCGATCCGCTCACGCCCGACGATACGCGCGGCTTGATCGAGTTTCGCCTTCTGGCGGCCGGGCGCGATTCACGTCAGCCGCCCCTTTTTGCCGAAAGCGCCATCCTGCCCATCTGGCGCGAGACGCGCGGCTATCCGCGCAGCATCTGTTTGCTCTGTTTGCATTTGTGTTTGGAGTTGTTGGATTCCAAAGCGGCCATCATTGACGAAGCGCTGGTCATGGGTTTTCTTGAGAGAAACCTGGGTTATCGCCAATTGGAAACACGTGAATAGGCGTTATGAGCCCTGCTTCCCGCAAAAACAAGTTGCAAGACAGCACGCTGGCCGCCTTATTGCGTGATAAGCCCAAGCGTGGGCGGCCGCGCGACCCTATTCCGCGCCAGAGTGTTTATGTAGCCTTATCGGCCGATCACAAAGCGCTGTTGGGCCGTCTGGCCGCCGCACTGTCGCCGGTATTCGAGCGAGCTGATGTGCCGGACCTGGCGGTGATGGTCCTGACGGCGCGCATGGACGCTTTGCGCCGGGCTGTGGCTGACCGCAGCGCCGAAGTGCCTGAAGGCGTGACGGATTTGAAATCATTGTACTACTTGTGGGATTTTCCCATGGTGGCGGATGAGTCGCCGATTAAGTGGACGTCCATTCGTTTAGCGCCGGCGCAACTGGTGGCATTCGGCCGATTACAAGGCATGTTTAACGCCCTTTTCGGCGCCAATCGTAGCCAGGTTTTCGCGCTGGCTACGGCCGCCCTGGCGCGTTGCCTTGAGCATGATTTGCCCGCAACACGCCGGGTTATCACCGATTTCGAGGCTTTTGAAGCGGTTTTAAACGCGATTTACTTGTGAGCGACTCACTAGGAATAAGGCGGCGGAACCTGCCGCAGGGGTCGCCGGCAAATTTAAGGTGGCAGTTACATGGCTGGTGTATCGAATCGCCCCCAGCGGGGCCAGACATGGTTTGATTACTTCGTCAATTTCGGCTGCATGATTGGCACGCTGGTGTTATCGGTTTTCTTTGTCTGGGGTGTGATCAGTTTGGCCGACCGGGTGATGAACCCGTCAGCGCCGATAGAGAGAGCCGCCGCGCCCGGCGGAGTTACCATCGCGCCGACCGTCCCGCTGTCGGTTCCGCCGACCTTAACGCTCACGCCGACGGTCACGGCGACGCTATCTGCCCCGCCCACACCGACGCCGACGACCGCGCCCACGGCCCCAACAATTCCGCTGGCGACGTTGGGTGGGGGGAATGGTTGGCTGACCTACTCCTCTGATTTGCAGGGAGATTTTGATATTTACGCCATGCGGCTGGATGGGTCGGAAGTGCAACAACTGACTACGGCGTCGGAGGATGATTTTCGGCCGATTTATTCCCCCGACAGCGCTCGCCTCCTCTTCCACTCTTTCCGCGACGGCAACTGGGAAATCTATATCATGAATGCCGATGGCAGCGACCAGAGGAATCTGACCTACCACCCGGCCGACGATAGCTTCGGCGTCTGGTCGCCCGATGGCGCGCAGATTGCCTTTCATTCCAACCGGGACGGCGACTTCGAGCTGTATGTGATGAATGCCGATGGCAGCAACC
>JAYRVN010000110.1:0-5367 GCA_041918535.1 Chloroflexota bacterium | reverse complement strand
TAAGGCGAAGTCGGTGACGGTGGTCATGCCGGCCAGGGCTTCAGCCTGACCGATGGCCTGGAGGTAGCCGTCGGCGACGACGTCGAAGTTATAGATGCCGGGTTGCACGGTGACGGAGTAGCTGTCGCCGGTGAGGGTGAGGTCGAAGCCGTTAGGGCCGACGATATGAATATCGGCCGAAACCGGATCTCCCGTCCACGCATCGGTAATGACGCCTTCCAATTGTCCGCAGGTGAGACAGCTCAGGTGCATGGTCAGCGGCATGGGCGGCACTTCATTGACAAAGGTGCCGGAGAAGTTCAGCTCAGCCGTGTAGTCGCCCTGTTCAGTCAGCCCACGGGAATCGAAGACGACATCGAAGGTGGCGGTGGTGTTGGGCGGAATGACGCCGCCATCCGGGATGGCCGAGGCCCAATCGCCGCCGCCGCCGCCGGTAGCCACACCAAAGGCATCCAGCTCTGTGTTGCCGTCGCCAATCGTTCCCACCAGCGTGGTCGCGCCAGTGGTCACGTCAGCGATGCGCAACTCGCCGGCGCCGAGCGCATTGTTGTAAGCGGCCAAGTAGAGGATATCGGCCGATTCGTCGAAGTCCATCCCCTGCGCATAGTTGGCGTCGAAGCCCAACGAGCCGATTACCGTCACCGCCCCGCTCGCCTTGTCAATCTGAATAAGATTGTCGCCGATGATGTCTACCCCATACAGCTCGCCCGCCGCATTGAAGGCGATGTCAATCAGGCAGATGCCTGACGGGTTGCTCACCGGCGTCAACGCGCCGCTGGTCACATCCACCTCGAAGATGGCATTGGACGAGCAGTTGGAGGCCGAGCCATACATGATACCGCTGGTCGGGTCGCCCGACAGACCGGTCCAGGTCAAGCCGCCGCCCGGTGAAGATGGGCCGATGGCTGTCAGACTGCCACTGGCAATGTCAAGCCCGTAGAGCGTTTGGACGTCATCATCCACCACATACAGCGTTGAGAAGTCGCCGCCGACGAAGTCGCCGGCATAGAAAGCGCCGGGCGCGGTGCCGATAGCGGTGGGGTTGGTCGGATCATCCGTCATGAGCATGAGGATGTCGCTATTCAGCAGTTCAATGCCATAGGCCGGCGAACCGACCAGCAAGCCGGGCAGGCCGGCGTTCTGAGAGTTGGCTTGCGGCCTGGCGGGAGCGTGCGCGACAGACGGTGCAGCCGCGCCGCGCGCGAAGTCGGCCGACGCGGCGGGGATGGAAGCCGGCGCTGCATTCGGCCCTTGATAGTTGCGAATGCTCACCGACCAATCTATAGGCAATGGGCCGGTGTTTTCTACCGTCACGGTATTGGTGACTACGTCGCCGAATTCCATGAACTCTTCGATGGCGGCCGGGGTGTAGGTCAACACGGAGCCTTCGAGGACGAAGTCCTGAATGGTGGTTGTGTCGGTCACGATGCCAATGCCGGTGACGGTGACGGGGACATAATTATCGGCCGAAGCCGTCACATCATACATGCCCACTACCAACGACAGGGCGTAATCGCCCGCCGCGTTGGTCGTGGTCGTGCGAAGGCCGCCCATGCCATCATCGGCCGAAATCGTGGCCCCTTGAATGCCCAGGCCGGAGTCGGCTGCCGTCACATTCCCTTCCAGAACGCCCGTTGGCATGCCGGAACCGCACCAATCCAGAACGACGCTCATCAGGTCAATCCGGGAATTGGCATTGGGCACCGCTTCAAACGGGAAGCCCCAGAAGGAAGTGCGGTAGACGCCGCTATCTTTATCCACAGCGGCATTGCCCACATTGCCGGAGAAAGCCAATTCGGCCGAACCGCTGGGGTTGATAATGTCGCTGTAATTCGTGAACGGATAGGACAACGCATATGGGCCAAGGCCGCCAAAGACAGTGCCCTGACCGGTGACTTGCGTCTGACCCACATCGCTGGTCGCCGAAGCCACGCCCAGATAGTTACTCATGAACGAGGTCAACCCACGATCATAGTAGTAGTCCTGGCTGCTGATGACCATACAGTTGCCGCCCTCAAGCCAGGCGCCCAGGTCGGCTTCTGCCGCTGAGCCGGGGCCGGCCGTGCCGCCGAACAAAACACCGGTGAACCAAATCACCGTTTTGTAAGGCGCCAGATCCAGGTCGGTCGGTTCGTTGTCGCTGCCGTTGGTATCCCAGATATCGTAGCTGGCCGCCAGCGCATCCAGGGCGTCGACATAGTAGCCGCGCACATCCGGGCTATTGTTGTCATCATCCACCAATAGGATGGGCGGGATCGGCCGTGTGGTGAAGCTGAAGGCGGCTGATGTCGCGCCCAGACCGCAAGCGTTCGCCGCCTGCACATCCCAATAGTAGAGCGTGAGCGGATCGAGCGAGGTTGTGATCGTGTGCGACGTGCCGTTTACCGCTGCGCTATACACGATGTTGGTGAAACCGGCATCGGTGGCAATACGCAGGTTATAGCTTTCGCCTTGCGCCACAGCCGTCCAGGTCAACATCGGCACCAGGTCTACCCCGGCAGCGCCATCGGCCGGCGCTAACAAGGTGGGCATACCTGGGTTCGCATCGTATAGATTCAGCCCCACAGTAGTCGTGTGCGTGCTGGTCGGCGCAACACCCATTACCTCAATGGTGTAGTTGCCGGCCACCGCTGCGCCCGAATTGGTCACTGACATGTTGCTGACGCCAGGCGGGATTACCGGATTCACATCGAAGCCGGCGTTGTAGCCCGCCGGGACGCCGCTGGCCGACAACGTCACGGGATCGCTGAAGGTCGAGATTTGCAGGACGTTGATGGCATAAGCGGCCCCATCCGGGATACAAGCGCTCTGGCTGGCCGGATCAGGGTTGAGACGGAAGTCAGGCCGCAAGTTAAGCGCCGCCGCATAGCAATCAATCCGGCCATAGCCATAGTTGTAGTCGAAACCAGGCGCGCCCAGGTCTACGGCATTCTGTGTCAGCAAGTCGTAGATATCGCTATAGGTGATGGTGGGATCGATGGAAAGGAGCAGGGCCACACAACCGGCGGTATGCGGACTCGCCATGGAGGTGCCGCTAAAGTTAGCGTAGTTGTTGCCCGGCACTGAAGAACGAACATTCTCGCCCGGCGAGGAGACATCAGGTTTGTCCAGGCAGGCCGGGAAGTTGCCCGGCCCGCGGCTGCTGAAGCTCGCCACGATGTCGCTGATATTGGTGGCGCCGCTGGCGGTGACATTGCAATAGTCGCCAGGGGAGCCAATCGTGCCCGGGCCAGGGCCGGAGTTGCCGGCGGAGAAGGCGGGGAAGATGCCGGCAGCTTGCCAGGCATTGACCACGGTTTGATACCAGGGATCGCCGCCGCCGCCGCCCCAAGAGTTGTTAACAACATTGGGCCGCTTGTTGGGGTCGCAGGTGGGACTGCCGGGCGGAGTGCCGATGGGGCAGGGCGCAACAATCCATTCGGCCGAAAGTAACAAGGAGGTGTCGGTACAAGAATTGGACTCGCAACCCTTGGCCGCAATCCATTTCGCTCCCGGCGCCATACCAATCTGATTCGCGCCGCCATCGTCGCCAACCATGGTGCCCATGGTGTGCGTGCCGTGACTGTTGTTATCGCAGGGAGCCCCAGGCGGGCAAACGCCGGCTGGATCGTACCAGTTGAAGTTGTGGTTATAGCTGCCGCCGCCCAAATTCCCGCGATATTGCAGGTTGAGCGCCGCGTGCGTATAGTCCACACCCGTGTCAACGTTAGCCACCACAATGCCCTGGCCTTCGGTGCCGAAGTTGGACCAGATCAACTCGGCATTCACCCGGTCAATACCCCATTCCAACGTTTGGGGGCTCTTGTCGGCCGGCCGAGAGACCGGTTGCGGGATGCTGTAGACACGGGTGCCACGGATTTCGCTCACGCCAGAGAAATTGACCAAACGATCCAGCGTGTTGACGCCGGACTTGACCCAGATCGCATTACTGATGAAGTATGCGCGGTAAGCATCCACATCGCCGGCAGCTTTTTGCGCTTGCAGAAAACCTAAGGCGCTGGATTGGCTGGTCGCAGCCACACTTCTCAGCTTATCATACACATAGCGACCGCGAGCGTCCCAATCGGTCATCCCATAAGCCGCGCTCAGATCAGCTTTATCGCGGAAGTACACCCAGTACTCGCCGCGGCCCTGCGACAAAATGCTGAGACGCAAACCAGGTTCAACCGTTGCCGGCGTTGCCGACTGGTTCCAGGTATTTTGTTGACCGGCCGCCATAGTGCTGTGCGAAAGCGCCAACGCGCCTACCACGACCAGGCACAAAACGAGAAGCAGTTTAAATCGTTTCATATATCCTCCTACAGTGAAGTTCATGAAGACCTTTGACCAGGCAAAACCAGGAGGGCCACCTAGTTGCCTGAGCCGCCTGAATTCAGCCCGACCGCACGCTGCGGCCAGGCGTTAGACGCTAAAACATGAAGAGAAGGAGCCATTCGGGGAAGTTGAGCCTCAGCAATGATGTGGTGATCCAGTCTCACGGTTGCTCCCCAGGGAGTTCACAAGCACTTCGGGAAGGCAATCTTGTCTCAACTGCACCTCGCAAAATGCTGAGCACGGCAAAACACACGTGGAAATATGATTAACGGAATATTAACTACTTTCATTGTACAGGCTACCAGATTTAAGTCAAGAGTGTCAACCAGGCAACTGTCTGAAAGTTTGACATTTCCGCGCCGGGTGGGTTAGTTCGAGCGCATCAAAGCGCCGGGACTTTCTGGCTTTTCCTGTCGCAGATGCGCGACGATTTGTCGGTCGGTGGCGGCGAAGGGATAGTTGTCCAGTTCTGCCGGCCATACCCAGGCATGATCGGCTACGCCAAGATGTTGAATGGTTCCCGTCAGATAGCGAGCCTGGAAGGCGTGTAGCGTGATGCGGAAATGGGTGTAGGCATGTTTCAGGGTTAGCAAGAGCGCTTCAACGGCGATCTCGATAGCGAGTTCCTCCCGGATTTCACGTTGAAGTGTTTGGGGAAGGCTTTCGTCGGGTTCTTGTTTACCACCGGGAAACTCCCACAGGCCACCCAATAGCCCGTCGGCAGGGCGTTGGGTGATCAGCAACCGCCCATCTTCCCGCCAGATGACGCCGGCGGCAACCTGGTAATGGGGGATGGGGCGGCGTGCGGGGCGCACCGGGCGCTCTAATTGCGCGCCGCGCGCGCGCGCCAGACAGGCCGCGGCCAGAGGGCATTCATGGCAGTGGGGCGCGGCCGGGAGGCATAGGCGTTGACCCAGCTCCATGAGAGCCTGATTGAAATCGCCGGGTCGTTGTGACGGGACAAGATCGGCGGCAATCCGCCAGAGTTGCGTGCGGGTGGCGCTGCGCGTGATGTCGTCCGACAAATCCGTCAGGCGCGTAAGAACGCGGGTG
>JAYRVN010000109.1:0-29202 GCA_041918535.1 Chloroflexota bacterium | reverse complement strand
GCTTCTTGAATGCCTTGTCGGCGGCAACCGATAGCTTGCTCGAATCGCCCGCGCCGTGGGCCGGCGACATAGTGCCGCTCCAAAGGATCGTTGACTGGCGCATTCTCCACGACCAACGTCACACCGCCGACCTGATTGTCTGGCGCGATCGCTTGGCGCTGCCTGGGGTTGACATTGGGCCGGTTTCCGTCCTGCTGGCCTGCTTCCGGGCTACGCGCCGGGCCTTGCGCGCCCTGATTGAACGCATCCCGCCGGACGAACGCAATGCGCGCCCGGTCTGGGGAGCGCAAACGCTGCGGGATGCCCTGGCGCAACGAACGAGCTGGAATGCTCTGGCCTTGCATGAACTGGAATCATTGGCCGACGAGCGGCAAGCCGGCGTCACGCGGTCGGAGGCGGTTCGGACGGCGCAGCCGACGCCTCCCTGGGCCGACGTGTGGGCCGCGTTCATAACAACGCAGGCGGCGTTGTCAACTCGGATAGCGGCGTTAGATGAGGCGACGTTGGCTCGGCCGATTATTTCGGCCGAAAATCAGCCGCCGACGCTATATGCCTGGTTGTTGGCAGGCATCGCGCATGAACGGGAGTTGGCGGCGAGGTTACAGGCCTATTGGCCGGTTTGAGGGCGATTCGGCCGATTCCCGCCGTCTAGCTGGTTCGGTTGTCGTGGCTGCTCCATTGCTGCAATAGCGCCTGCTTCAGCCGTTGACGTTCCGCGGCGTAGCGTTTCGGCGACACCTGCTCGTTCGCATAGGCATCATCCAGAGCGGCGATGGCATTGAGCAGTTCATCGGGGTTGTGCGATGGCGGTTGTTGCCAGCCGCGCACTTGTAGCACGGCCAAGACCGAAGCGCCGATGAGCAAAGCGGCCCCGATGAGCAATTCGGCCGATTGATTACGCACCACTTGCAAACTACCCGTCACGTCAGTCACCAGACGGGGACGCCCTTCGAGCTGAAAATCCACGTCCGTCGTCGCCGTCGAACGATAACTCAAGAAAGTCCCGCCCTGCAACGTTTGGCCGCCCTCGGCCACCCAATCGCTGCTGTCAGCCAGCCGCACCCCGGCGTCCGGCATAATCAAAGACATTTGCCCCGGCGGATAGTTGAGCGCGTGGTTGATGCGCATCCCATCCTCGTAGGGCAGGTCATAGCGCACAAGCAAACCCAGTGTGTTCGCGCCCGGCGCGATGGACACCACTTCTTGGAGCGTGTCTCCATTCTGTATCAAATCCGTCGCCGGCGTAAAGTTGCCGGCCCCGGCGATGCTGCGCATCACCGATAGGTTTTGCGCGTCGGGGGGCAGAGTCAGGCTGACGGTGCCGTCTTCAGGCCTGCCGGTTGTCCCTAGAAACACCAACGGCTCACTCGTGCCGAAGCCATAGAACTCATTGACGGTCACGGTGTCTGCGCCGAACTCCAGGATAAGGTGTATCTGGCTGAGATTCACCACAGAGCTATCGGTGGTGGTCTCATATACCGTGAGCGGCACATTCTGGATAGGGGCGTCGGCGCCAAAGCGCACAAAAGTACTGGGGTAGTCTAACCCCGCATATTGCACCGAGGCGAAATAAACCCAATCCGGCGCGACCTGATTCAAGGTAAAGGTAAACGCGCCCCCGGCGGAAAGAGTGCCGGAAATCGTTTGAATCGGGGAGAAGCGTTCGAAGGCTTGTAATGTGATGGGCAGGCCGGCCACCGGATCGCCGGAAGTGGCGTTGATGACCTGGCCGGTTAAGGCCACCTGCGGAATGTAGTAGTTGAGGGCGCGCATTCGGCCGAAACTCACCGCCGCTGTGGTCTCCCCGGCCGCCAATCCAGTATCGCTCAGACCGGCAGCTACCGCGGCATCGCTGGCGTTAAACCAATCAACTGCAGCCAGGCGCGCGCTCAGCCCGTTGGCCGTAGCCACTGCTTCACCGGCCGCCAAATCCTTAGCCGTTGTGCTCAACGCATAAATAGCCGCGATCACGTCAGCGCGATCTTGGTCGCTGAGCGGATTGCTGCTGGCTTCGCCAAAGGGAGGCATCCCATTTTCCATGCGCCCGGTGCGAATCACCTCGGCCATGGCCGCCGGGACTGCCTCTTGTAGAAAGGTTGGATCAGCCAGCGCGGTCGGCGGACGGATGGCTTGAGCGGCTTGCTCGCCGTTGCCGTCGCCCTGCGCGCCGTGACAGGTGGCGCAGCGATCTAGAAAGATGGTCAGGCCATGACTCACATCGCCGGGCGCAAGCTGACCGGACGGGGTTTGTGCGCCCGCCCCGCTCGCGCTCCATAGCCCCAGGAGTAGCGCCAGCGCCAGCCCGGCCGTCCCATAGACCAGAGTTAGGCGTCCGATCCCGGCGCGAGAAGGGTGAGAGTTGGTTGTGGGGGAAGAGAGTGGCAAATTGCTTAGGGTTGGGGGTAAGGGTGTCATACCAGTTGGTGACCGCAGGCAGCGCAAAAGCGATCTTGCGGTGTGGCGCGTTGCCCGCACTGAGGGCAGAAGTTGACGATCCGGGCCGGCGGGGGAGTCTCGTCAGCGCCGGTGGAAAGAGGGACAGCCGGCCTGACAGGCAACGTAGCCGCCAGGCTGCCCCCGCGACGTTGGGCGATAGCCGCCTCGATCCGGGCATCCAAATTGTCGCCGGCGGCAGGTTGCGCGTCAATTTGGCGCAACAATTCGGCCGCTTGGATGACCAATGCGGCGCGGCGTTGCGTATAGGCTTCCGGCGCAACCTTTTCCGTCTCCTGATCAAAATCGAGATCGCGAATTTCTTCCAGCAGGACTGTTTTCTGGATTTCGAGCTGGTCGCGACGGGAACGGGCCAGCCGCGCCGGACGGCGCGGCGACAGCACAGGACGGAAGACGAGCAGGGCAACCAACACGCCGAGCGCCAGGGCTGCCAGAACGGAGCCTGGGGTTAAGGCCTGGAGCGCGCTCAGGAGTGAGCCAAAGGTGGTTTGTAAGGGTTCGCTCATTGGGATTGACTATTATTGACGCCTGGCAGCAATTCGCTCAGGACGCCGGCGAGTTCGGGGCGAGTAATCGGCCCGATCTTCATGTAGGCCACGGTCCCATCCGGGCCGATGACAAAGGTCTCCGGCACGCCGGTCAGACCATAGGCATCGGAAGCGTGTAAGCGCAGGTCCGGCGCATTCGGATAGGTGATGCCGAATTCGTCCAGATAGGCCAGGGCTTTGGATTCGGTATCTGAATAGGCGACGCCCAGGATGACGACGTCGCGATCCGCGTATTCACGCCAGAGTTGTTCCAGGGCGGGCGCTTCGTCGCGGCATTCCACGCACCAGGAAGCCCAGAAGTTGAGCACAACGACTTTGCCCCGAAAGTCGGACAGAGGCATAGCGGCTCGATCATTCCAGGTGTAGCCGTTGTAATATTGAAGATTGAAGTCGGGCGCGATTCGGCCGATTCCTGGGCGACTGCTGCCGTTATCCAACATGCGCCAGGTGAGAATAGCGATCAGTGAGAGGCCCGCCAGCCACAAGAGCCAGGAGATGCGGCGTGAGCGGAGAGGTTTTTCGGCCGAAACGGCCATCGGCAAGCCTTCGTTCATGTGATTTACTTTTCCTTTAACTCGTCTTCAACCCGGCGCGCATACTCATTACCCGCCCCTGGGGTCAGGGCCGACGTATCAGCCGGCTTTGGCGCGCTGGGTGGTGTTTGTATGCGTTGCAAGAAACGGACAAAAAGCCAACCGGCCACGATCAAGGCGAACAACGGCGCCAGCCACACCACCAATCCCGCCCCTGAAAAGCGCGGTTCGGCGCGCACGCGATCGCCGTAGCGTTGCACGAAGTAATCAATCACCTGTTGCTCTGTCGCCCCATTACTCAACTGGATGCGAATTTCCTCGCGCCAATCCCGGCAAGCTTGCGTGCCGCAAACATCCAACGGCTCACTCTGACACACCGGGCAATACAACTGCTTGGCGACGGCGTTTACCTCATCGTCGCTAACCTGACGCCCCTGAGCCAGCGCCGGCCTGAGCCCGATCAGCCCGATCAGACCCAATAGACCGAGCCACGCGGCCGCCTGTAATCCCCAGCGTTTTCCTGTCTGCACGGTTCTCCCTGTTGCCAGCCAAGTCTGAAAATAGGTTTTGTGAAGTGCGCCTATCTGCCGGCCGTTAATCGGTTGCCACCGCCACGCGCCGCTGCGCCTTGATCGCGGATGACACCCGCTCATCCACTGGATCGGGCCAGGCTGCAATGATCGTCCCCAGGATGAAAATCAGGCTGCCTGTCCACACCCAACTAACTAGCGGGTTGAGGAATACCCGAAAGGTGGCCGAGTTGCTGGTTATGCCTTCCCAATTCACCAGAATAACATAGAAATCGTCTGCAATGGAAGAACGCAGGTCGGGAATGGTCATGGGTTGGCCGGTGCGTTGGTACAACTCGTTGTGCGGTGTGAGGGTCTGGATGAACCGGCCGTTCTTGAACAGGTCTAACGAGGCTTCAGTTACGATCAGGTCGTCCCGGCCAGGGAGTTGCTGGATGCCTTTGAAAACAGCCGTATACTTGCCCAAAGAGACGGATTCCCCGGTTTGCAGCCAGACCTGAGTCTCCTGTTGATAGACCTCAATGCCGATGATGCCAAAGGCTATCACAATTACGCCCAGGTGAATGCAATAACCCCCATACCGGCGACGGTTGCGCACCACAAGATGACGCAAGGCAGCCAGGAAGTTTTCTTGCTTGCTGCGCATGCGCGCGCGGATGCCGTACCAGAATTCCAGGAAGGTCAATTGAGCGGCAAAGGCGGCGATCCATAATCCCAGCAAGCCAACCCAACTGCGGATGCCGAGGAGGAGAAGAATGATGATGAGGGCGCTGCTAGTCAGGAGGGGGAGGAGGATGGATCGGCCGATTTTCTTCAGGCTGGAGCGATACCACATGGTTAGCGGCGCAATCCCCATCAGGATCACTAGCAGCCCAAACAACGGGCCTGTCCAGCGCTCGTAATAGGGCGCGCCCACCGTCATCTTCTCGCCGACAATCAACTCCGAGAGTATTTCAAAATGCGTACCCAGGAAGACCACGCCCAAGATAGCGAGGAGAATGAAATTATTCAGCAAGAAAGCCGCTTCCCGCGAGAAATAAGATTCCAGCCGATTCTCGGAGGATAACTCGCTCTGACGCTTATTCAACCAGTAGAGCGAAAAGACGATCACGCCTGCCAGGTAAGTGAGGAAAACCGGCCCGACCGCGGATTGGGCAAAGGCGTGCACCGAGGAGAGCGTTCCCCCGCGCACATGCAGCGCGCCCAAAATGATCAGCCAGTAGGTGATGATAATGAGAAGCATATTCCACCAGCGGAACATGCCGCGTTTCTCTTGGATCATGACAGAGTGCAGGAAAGCCGTCCCGCTCAACCAGGGCATGAGCGCGGCGTTTTCCACGGCGTCCCAGCCCCAATAGCCGCCCCAGCCTAGCACGTCATAGGCCCAGCGCCCGCCCAGGATCAAGCCGCAGCTCAGGAAGAGCCAGGCCACCAGGGTCCAGCGACGCGTTGTGCGAATCCAACCATCATCCAGCTTGCCGGTAATCAGCGCTGCCATGGCAAAGGTATAAGGAATCGTGAAGCCGATGAAGCCCAGATAAAGCATGGGGGGATGGATGATCATGCCGGGATGGCGCAACAACGGGTTTAGTCCCTGGCCGTCCATCGGTACGATGGCCTGGCGGGCAAACGGATTTTCCAGGAAGTTGGTGATGAAAAGAAAGAAAGCTTGGGTGACGCTGGCGATGAGGATGGCATAAGGCATCAACTCGCGCTCTTCCCGCCATTTGCGCTGCATAGCGGCGGCGGTGAATATCGCCAGCAACAAATTCCAAAAGAGCAAAGAGCCTTGCTGGCCGCCCCACAGAGCCGTTATTTTGAGGTAAACGGGTGTGTCAATGCTGGTCACGCGGGAGACATAGCTCAGCGAGAAGTCATTGCGTAAGAGGGAGACGACTAATAGCAGGCAAGCCAACATCACCAGCGGCAAGATCACGCGCACGGCGTTGCGGGCGCTGGCTACCCAGGCCTGGGTTTGGCGGCTTGCGCCATACCAGGCCGCGCCGATGGCGTATAGGGAGGTGAAAAAAGCGAGGAAGAGAGAGGCGAAACCAATATCTGCAAGCATAGCAAGCTTCCCAACATGTTCCCTACCCACAGGCTGAAGAGCCTATAGGCGGCATCTAAAATTTGAGGCGAAGATAGCTAAAAGGTCTCAAGCCGGGTTGTGGGTTACGGTTGCGACGCTGTTTCAAGCTCCTGATACTTGGTGGGGCATTTGAGCAGCAGACCGCCCGGATTGACATAGAGAGCGCCGTCTGCACCGATAGACCCTTCGACGACGGCCTGAGCCTCGTTTTGGAGCAGGTCGGGTTTAGGTTCATTGACGGCGACGATGTGTAACACCTGAGTTGGATTGTTCAGGTCGTCGGTGATGTCGAATTCCAGGCGTGAATTGTAAGTGTCAATTTGCTTGAATTGGATGCTGTCGCCGATGACGAGGGCGCTTACTCGCAAATCGCGGTCAACATATTTGGCCGGATTGGCGTGGAATTCGTTGACTGTGACAAAGAATTGGGCGCTGCCGCTCATAACATTGACAGCCAGGAAAACGAGGGCGGCAATGATGACTACCCCGCCGACCAAGTATTTCGTGCGGTTCACTTGGGTTTTTTCTAGAACCGGGCTGTCAGTTGTCCACGTTGTTTGTGCCATGATGCGCTCCTAGATAGGTTGCAGGTTGGCAACAATCGGGAGCCATTGAACGAAAAGAATCAACAAGCAGGCTCCTGATGCTACCGAGTAAGAATTGTAACACAAAAAAAGGCTCAGGTGGGGCCAAATCGGCAAGTCAGGGCAGGTCATCGGGCCAGGTTTCGGCCGAATCCTCTTCCTCTGCCTCTTCCTCATCTTCTATCGCCGGATATTCCACCGCCAATATCGCTTCCGCTTGCTCAACGAACTCTTCTGGCACCGCCACATGACCCGTGCCGAGAATGCCCACCGTCAGGGCAAAAACGGTGGCCGGCCCTTCTTGCCAGGCCCGCGCCGGGATGCCGTCGGCCTGTAAACGACCTGCCATCAACTGCGCCGTTGTCAGCCCCATGGTATTGGCGACAATGACCCATTGAACGGCGTGCGGAGCGCCGGGGTGCTCGGCGTCTTCCTTAGGTTGTTCGTCTATCGGCACACTGCTTGCTGTCATCTAATCCTCTCCAGCCTGCCATGTATGGTTGACTCAATCATAGCACGCCCCGGCCGTCTGTTCACGCCCCTAAAGAAAATCCTCACCCAGCACACAGCCGATTACGCGGTATTTCGGCCGAAAATCCCACCGGCCCACGCTTATCGGCCGAACGCCGAACGCGCGCGCATTGCTGACCCAAGAAGCTTGTGTTAAAATGCATAATCATCCTGGAGGTTAAGCCGCACACCCTAACTGGGAGTATGGGAGGCTGGCTCTTGAAAAGCAATACCTGGAAAACGGTCGGTGCAGTCATCGCGCTCGTCGTCATTTTTGGCCTTATTTCGGCAATCTGGCCGACCTTGGTGGGTCGCCTGGGGCAGGCTGGTGGAGGCGGTGGTGGGGGTATCTCATTACCCTCGTTCAGCAACAAAGAACCGGCCATGGTCACGGTCCCGTTTGTAAAAGAGCCGGTGAACTCGTGGCTGGCGCTGGCCGGCTTGCTGTTGCTGGTTATTATCCTTATGGGCGGTGTGGCGACGGCATTGCTGGCGATTTTCACCATCGGCTCCCGCCAGGTTAATAGCGTCAAACAGGACAAAGATTATCAGGCTAAAGCCGCCGCCCTGGAAGCGGCCCAGAAACAAGCCTTGAAGCAAGCCCTGACCACGCAACCGCCGACCCCGGTTCCCAGCCACGAACGCTTCGGTTGGTCGGCTACCAGCACATCCCTGGTCACGGTTTTCTTTGGTTTTGTTGTTGGCGTCATTTTGCGCCTCAACTTTGCCCCGGACGGCAGCCTCCTCGCCTGGGGCGGCGGCGTCGGTGTGCTCGGCTTGATCGTCAGCCTGCTTTCTATCAATGCCGCCAAAATGCGCACACTGGATAGCACGGATAGCCAGCCAGTCGCTTGGGGAACGATTTGGGTCATTCTAACCGGTGTCCTGATCGTTGGTTTTGGCCTGGGATTGATGATGCTCATCCGCGGCGTCTCCTAGGAACTGAGGTCAACCCGATATGATGACAGTGGAGCGGCTACAGGACAAATTAGCTCAGGCGCGTGAGAAGCTGTTGATCGCCCTGGAGCCGTTGCCGGATGAGGCCTTGGAAGAGGCCAAGGCGGTGGGTGAATGGTCTGTGGCCCAATTGCTGGCGCATCTGGCGAGCTGGGAAGCGGAGTTAGTGACGGGATTGGCGGAGGTTCAACGCGGTAAGCGGCCTGCCCGCCTCTTGGTGGCCCTGGCTGACCGCGAGGCGTATAACGTACAATGTCTGGCCGATAATATAGGCCGTGACCTGGACAGCATCTTCGATGATTGGCAGGGGGCGCGCATTCAATTGGAGGTGCGCCTGGAAGACTTAACTGAACGTGACCTGAATGAACCCAGGCAGTACGTCTGGCGACAAGGTAAATCGCTCGTGTCGCTGATTGCCGAGCTGACTTATGAGCATGAACTGGCGCACGAGCCGGCAGTGCGCGCCTTTGCCCGCCGTTGGCTGGCGGCCCACCCGGAAGCCGTGTCGGACGAGGTGATCCAACTGGGAGATATTGAAGTGACGCATGGCGACGCCGACGAGTGAGCCGATGGCGGCGTACCTGGTGGATCGCCGTGCATTAGGGGTGTTGAGATTCACCGGGGCTACGCGCCTGGGCCTGATTCATCGCATGTCCACCCAGGACGTGAAGGATTTGCCGCCGGGTGAAGGGGCGGCGACAATTCTGACTACGGATATCGGCCGAATTATTGATCGTCTGCTGCTCTATGCTGCCCCGGACGCCGTCTACGCCATCACCGGCGAAAACAATGCCGAGGCTATTGCCCGTTACTTGCTGCGTTTTGTCTTCTTCATGGATGATTTCCAGGTGGAAAACCTGACGCCGACTTGGGCCGTGTGGGGCGTCTATGGAGCCGGCGCGGCAACCTGTCTGGTGGCAGCCGGTTGGCCGGCGGCAGATTTACTGCCGTACCAATGGCGTCATGTCACCTTGCCCGACGGCCTGTCCTTTTCTGTCCATCGCGCCGATCCGGTGGCGGGCGGCGGTTTCCTGGTGCTGGCGCCGTCAAGCGTGTCGGCGTCGTTGCCGGCGCGATTGATCGAGGCCGGGGCTGCCCTGATTTCGGCCGAAACGTTTGACTATTTGCGCCTGGAAAGCGGTTTGCCGCGATTCGGCCGAGAATTGACCCCAGCCTACATTCCGTTGGAAGCTAACCTGTGGGCCGATGTTTCCTTCAAGAAAGGGTGCTACATCGGGCAAGAGATCATCGCCCGGCTGGAAAGCCGCGGCCGCTTAGCCAAGCGCCTGCTCCATTTCCACGCTGACCGCCCCTTAACGCCTGACGCCGATATCTGGCTCGGCGATAACGTGGTGGGCGCGTTAACCTCGGCGGCCAACGGGCCGCGTGGCACATTCGCTTTGGGTTATGTCAAAACGTCCGCCCTGGCTGAACCTGCGCCGGCGCTGACGGTCGGCGACACGCCGCTCACCTTGCTGCCGGCGTAAGCGCGCCGCGAGGTTGGTGTTTCAGGCGAAGATTGGGATTCGGCCGAAAAATTACCCCGCATCTGCTCTCCATTCCCCCAGCCTAAATGAGTTCTTTTTCACGAAACCCGGCCCCGGTTGCCGAGTCGGGCCAACTTGACTAACATTAGAAGTTAAGAGTAGGCACAACAGCGAGCGCCGCTGTTTGGCTCTCGCTGCCGACAAGATGGCTGGGAGAAGTAGACATGACTCATTACCGCCGTTCCGGACACACACTGATCCCTGTTGGAATTGCCCTATTGGCCGCGATGTTGTTGCTTGGCGCGACCTTCGTTTTATTGGCGCCTCGTACCGTGCAGGCCGACATGGCTTGCATTGGGACTGACATCGCCGGCACAGTATTCCGTGACTCCGACAACGATGGTCTGTTCGACATCTCCGAATCCGGCATGCCGGGCATCACAGTCAAGGCCGTTGGCGCCACCGGCAACACAGTTACCTGTATAACCGAAGCCAACGGAAGTTATGGCATGCGCGCCGATCCCTCCGATTTCCCGGTACGCCTGGAGTTCTCTTGGGACATCCTGGAGTTACGTTCTGGCCCACACGGACAGGACTCAGAAACAACGGTGGCTTTTGTGGAGGCGCGTAGCCAATATGTTGACATGGGCGTGGTAAACCCGGCTCAATATTGTCAGGAGAACCCGACGGTGGTGACCTCGTGCTTTTTCTTAGGTCACCAGGCGACACTTACCGCTCCAGTCGTGGTAGATTTTCCATATACGGCCGGGTCGGCCCTGACGGCATTTACCTATCCCCCTTACCTGGAACCGACTGAACACAGTCTGAAAGTCCCCGCCCGCAATGCCGGCACGATATATGGGCTGGCTTATGCCCGCAGCATAGTTACGCTCTATGCCGGGGCTTTCATGCGCCGTCATAGCGGCTTCGGGCCGGCCGGGCCGGGAGCCATCTATGCCATTGATCCGTCTAGCGGTCTGGTGCTGACCTATACGACCTTGATGGCCGGGCCCGATCCGCACACCAGTTCACAGGCTGTGTCGGATTGGAAGCGGGATACGCCGGAGGCTTATGCGGCGGTGGGCAAATTAGGGCTGGGCGATCTGGACGTGTCGCCGCATGAAGACGTGCTTTGGGTGACGAATTTGTATGATCGGGGGTTGTACCAGATCAATATCGCCGATCCGTCTAACCCGGTGAGCTACACATTATCGGCCGAAAATGCCCAGGCAGCCAATTGCGCCGCCGGCGGCCCCGACGCCCCCGACCTTCGCCCCTTTGGCATCGGCCTTGATAAAGATCGAAATACCCTGTATTGGGGTGTGGTTTGCTCCAACCAAAGCGGCCTCAACAGCCTGACAGCCAATATTTTCTCCCTGAGCGGTGACAATCCGGCTGCCGGCTTCCAACTCCAGGTTACCTTTCCACTCACCTACCGGCGCGGCTGTGCGCAAGACTTTGGCGGCGAATATGGCGGCACGCGCAACTGCCCCTCGCAAGGGCCGCTAGACGATTGGGACATCCCGGCCGCCTGGCAACCTTGGAGCGACACGTTTGATTCCAGCGGCGCGACGCGACCCGCCTTCGGCCCGCCGGAAGCCTTGTTGGGCTCCCAACTGATCGGCGATCCGCAGCCCTGGATTCAAGATATCGAACTCTTGCCCAACCGCGATATGATTGTAGGATTGGGTGATCGTTTTGCCTACCAGACCGGCTATTTAACCTACAGCCCCAACGCCAGCGATCCGGTACTCTACTCCACATCGGCCGGAGGAGATGTGGTGCGCCTGTGCTGGAATGATTTGTTTGGCGTCTGGGAGCTGGAAAATGATGCCTTCTGTGGGGTGCTGAACACCCCGGGCGCGGCGCACAAGGATGGGCCGGGCGGAGGCGAGTTTTATTTTGATGATAGTTTCCGATTAGCCTTCAACTCTAACGGTGATGGTGTGTTGCATGATGAGAACGTGTTGGGAGGCCTGGCGCAAGCTGCCGGCGCGGCCAATTTGTTGGTCACCACCTACGACGCCTCGAATGCCCTCGATGATTTCAGTGAAAATTCGGGCCTCCTGGATGGCGGCGTGCGCTGGTTCAGCAAAAACACCGGCGAAGCGCAACGCGCCTATGTGGTGTTCGACACCGTCATCAACCCGCCTGAAGGCGACCCGATCACGTTTGGCGAGTCCGCCGGCCTGGGCGATCTCGAACTGCTATGCCGTTCGGCGCCGCTGCAAATAGGCAACCGAGTGTGGTTGGATCGGGACCTGGACGGGGAGCAAGACCCCGGCGAGTCGCCTTTCCCCGGCGTGCCGGTCACCCTTTACACAACGGATGGTTTCTTTGTGGAAACGACAGTGACGGATGCTGAGGGGGGGTATTATTTTAATGCCGACCCTAACAATCAGTTTGTCGTGGCGTTTGCGCCGATGGGTTTGTTGACATTTGAGAATCGGGCCGGCGGCAATGACTATCTGGATTCGGATGCCGTGACTGCGCCTAGCCTGGGTTATCCCTGGGACGGTCAGCCCATCATTCGGGTGACGACGGGTGGGCCGGGTGAGAATAACCATTCGTATGATGTGGGTTTCTTCCAGGAGAACACGGATGTGAATGTGACCAATTTCGGCGGCGCGCCGATGTGGCTGTCGGGCTGGCTATGGCTGGCGGGGGCGGTGCTGGTTGGTTGGGGGCTCCTGAAGTGGCGAAATTCGGCCGAATCCTGAGCCTGTTCCCCCCTCACCCAACGTCGGCAGATTCGCTGATTTTCCCTTTCTGGAGTATAATCTACCCCTGTGGAAGCTCTTGAGGATCATCAAACGCCACCCTGATGCGGTGGCCTTTTTGTTTTGATGGGAATCACGGCCTGGTAAAGGGCAACCCCGACCGCCGGGTATCAAGCTTTGCCCAATCTCGCGCCAACACGCTCCTCCACAGAGAGACGCCGGCAGGCGCTTACCCCAATCCCTGACCGCCCTCTGCCGTGTGAGATTGTTCGGGACAGGCATCAGCCCGCCGGGCCGGGTTCCAAAGGATGGTGGTTGTATGGAGATGGAAATCGGGACAGTCAATCTGATCGATATTAACGACGAAATGCGCAAATCCTATCTGGATTATGCCATGAGCGTCATCGTTGCCCGCGCCTTGCCCGATGCGTGCGACGGCCTAAAGCCGGTACATCGGCGCATCTTATACGCCATGCATGACATGGGCATTCGCGCCAGCACCCCCCATCGCAAATGTGCGCGTATCGTCGGCGAGGTGCTGGGCAAATACCATCCTCACGGCGAATCGGCCGTTTACGACGCTCTGGTGCGCATGGCCCAGGACTTTTCCATGCGCTACCCCCTAATAGACGGCCAGGGCAACTTTGGCAGCATTGACGGCGATAGCGCCGCCGCTATGCGTTATACCGAGTCACGCCTGGCGACCATTGCCGGCGAACTGCTGGATGATCTCGACAAAGAGACGGTTGATTTCGAGCCGAATTTCGATGGCGCGCAACTTGAGCCTATTGTCTTGCCCGGCCGATTGCCCAATCTCTTGCTCAATGGCTCCTCCGGCATTGCTGTGGGCATGGCAACCAATATACCCCCGCACAACCTCGGCGAACTGTGTGAAGCGATCATCTATCTGATTGACAACCAGGATCGCGGCGAAGAAGTGACCCTGGATGACCTCATGCAATTCGTCAAAGGCCCCGATTTCCCCACCGGCGGCCTGATTGTCGGTCTGGAAGGTATTCGCAATGCCTTTGCCACGGGTCGGGGGCGCGTTGTTATGCGCGCCAAAACGGAGATCGGCCCCGCGCCACGCGGCGATCGCCATCGCATCATTGTCAGCGAAATCCCGTTCCAGGTGAACAAATCCAGCCTGATTGAGAACATCGCCGATTTGGTCCATCGGGGAGTGATTGAAGACATCGCCGACCTGCGTGACGAATCCGGTCGTGAAGGGCTGCGGATTGTCGTAGAACTGAAGCGGGGCACACAACCGAACAAAGTCCTGAACCTATTGTTCAAGCATACCCAATTGCAAAGCTCCTTTGGCGTGCAAATGTTGGCTTTGGTGGATCGCCAGCCGCGCCTGCTCTCGCTCAAACGCGCTTTGCAGGTTTACATTGACCATCGTGTGGAAGTCACCACCCGGCGTATTCGCTTTGAGCTGAACAAAGCTCTCAGACGCCTGCATATTCTGGAAGGATTGCGCATCGCGCTGTCCAATCTGGACGCCGTCATCGAAACGATCCGCCGCGCCGACAGCGCCGAGGATGCCCGGTTCCAATTAACCACGCGTTTTAACTTGAGCGACGAGCAAGCTACCGCCATTCTAGATATGCAGTTGCGCCGGCTGGCAGCCCTGGAGCGCCAAAAGGTTGAGGATGAATACCGCGAGGTCAGCGTTCAGATTGAGCATTACCGGAGCGTCTTGGCGGATGTGCATAAGGTGCTGGCAATCATTAAAGAGGAAGTCTACCTGTTAAAAGACAAATTCGCCGATGCTCGCCGGACGGTCATTGTGGCCGGCGATGGCGAGCTTGATATTGAAGACACCATCCAAGACGAGGATATTTTGTTAAGTCTGACCCAACGCGGCTATATCAAGCGCACGCCTATTTCAGCCTATCGTTTGCAAGGGCGTGGCGGCAAAGGGTCAATCGGCATGAGTACGCGCGCGGAAGATGAGTTAGAGCATCTGGTGGCGGCCGGCTCGTTGAGCACTATTCTGTTTTTCACCAATCTGGGTAAGGTTTATGCGCGCAAGGCGTATGAGATACCGGAAGCCGGGCGCACCGCGCGCGGCATCTCCATTATGAACGTGTTGCCGTTAAGCCCGGACGAAAAAGTGACCGTTGTTTTGCCGGTGGTGAATTTTCATGAAGCAGAATATATCACCATGGTCACGCGCCAGGCGCGTATCAAACGGGTGGAAGTGGGCGAGTTTGAGAACATCCGCGTCACCGGTTTGATTGCGGTGAATCTGGATGCGGGGGATGAGTTGGGCTGGGCTAAGCTGACGCATGGCAATGAACATTTGATCATGGTCACGCAGCAGGGGCAGGCTATCCGCTTTGATGAAGAGGATGTGCGGCCGATGGGGCGCGCTGCGGCCGGCGTCAATGCCATGAAGCTGGCGGACGGGGATCGTCTGGCCGGCATGGATGTGGTCACAGCCGACGATGATCTGTTGGTGATTACAGAAGGGGGCTATGGCAAACGCACGCCGCTAGACGCGTATCGTTGTCAGCATCGCTATGGCGGCGGTGTGCGCGCCATGGTGTTGCGGGAACCGGAGGATCGGATTGTGGCGGCGCGGGTGGTGCACGAAGATGATGAAGTGACGTGCATTTCGACTAACGGCATTATTTTGCGCACGGCGGTGACGAACATTTCCCGCCAAAGCCGAATTACACAAGGGGTGCGGGTGATAGATGTGAAGGATGGGGATGCTGTCGCTTCGGTGGCTGTCATCCGGGAAGGCCGCTATACGCAAACAACGGATGCAGACGTAACCGCGGCTCCGGTGTAATCGGTGGGTGAACTATGAAGCGGATGATGAGTGTGATGATATTGCTGACCATACTGCTGGCGGCTTGTGGGGGCAACGACTCTACCGGCTCGACGCCGACGGTTTTGCCGACGCCAACGGAAGCGCTTGCGTTGCAATATGTGACGAATACGCCGCCGATTTCGGCCGAATCCGCGCCCATCTCTTCCCCAACCCCAGCGGTCGCCGCCCTGCCCGACCAACCCACCGCCGCCGCCCCGCCGGAATTGACGCCCGGCCTGCTGTTTCCCACCGGCGCGCCGACTGCCAACCAATTGACGCCTGTTGGCGGCGCGGTGACGCCCGGCGGTTTCCCCGCGCCGCCCACGCCGGTGTTGCCCGGCGCGCCGACGGGCACACCCACGCCTCCCCGTCCCGGAGCGTCTCCTACGCCTACCGCCACGCGACAGCCCGGCGTGCTGCCAACGGCGACCTCCACCGGGACGCCAACCGGCAATGAACCGACACCAGGGGCCACGCCGACAGCGACGCGTCTACTGCCCGGCGTAATTCCATCGGTCACACCGGCCGGCGGCGGTTTGGGCGATGAGGTGCGGGTGACGGCGGGAGGGTATGCGTTTCGGCCGATTCGCGATTATGAACTAGACGTATTTGGCGGCGGCGCCTATCTCGTTGGGCCCGATGCCGACCCCGACTTGGGCCCGCTGATGACGCTCACCGGCGGCGCAGGGAGTGCCGGCATTAGTGATTTGCTGGCGGACGCTACCCAAGATATTGTGGACGGAGGAGGTCAACTTTCCGCCCCCAACGCCATCAGCGTCAACGGCGTGCCCGGCCAAAGTGTGAGCTACACCTGGTTAAACCAGGGCGTCAATACGGCCGGCGCAGTCGCTGTTTTAAGTAATGGCTCACAATATGTTTCTGTGCTCAGCCTCGCCCCGCAGCCCGATTGGATCGCCACGCTGAGCAGTCTACACACCGCCGTGCTTAACTCCATCACCCTCTTTGCCCCGCCCAGCAACGCGATGAACGTGTTATGGCGCGCCAGCGGCTCCTCGGACAATGCCAGCGAACTCCAAGCCCCGGCGGGCATGGATATTGACGAAGCGCGTGGGCGTGTGTATGTGGCCGACCCCAATAGCGGGGGAGTTCATGTGTATGATCTTCAGGGCAACGAAGTGGGCATCTATAACGCCAATAACCCCGATTTTGCGCCGGACGATGTCGAGGTGGCCGCCAACGGCAATCTGTATATCGCTGAGCGCTGGGCGCAGGGCAACAAAATCACGGTGATGTCTCCCGCTGGCGCAGTGGTGAATACCTTTGGGCCGGGAGGTATGGGGCAGGGCCGTTTCGGGGAGGATAGCCCGGTGGCGTTAGCCCTGGGCAGCGATGGCGCCGTCTATGCCCTGGATGAGAATGAAGATGATCAGGGTAATTTTGTCTCAAGCATCCTCAAGTTCAGCGCTGAAGGCGTCTATATGAGCGCGTTCAGCATCGAGGCTTCGGACTTTTCTTTTGGCGCCGGTCTGACGGTAGGGCCGGACGGCAACCTCTACTTGACCAGTTTCTGGGATGACCTTGTTTACAAATATAGTCCCACAGGAACCTTGTTGGCGACGCTGGGGGAGGATGCCATTGACGGCGGTGGGCCGACCGGCGTGGCCGTAGATGGGGCGGGTAATTTGTATGTGGCGATAATCTTCCCGGCGCAGCTCCTCAAGCTCAGCCCAACGGGCGCGCTTTTGGGCCAATATGGAACGAGCATTGAGGATGGGTCAGAACCCTGGGCAGAGGGCGGTTTCTATTCTCCGTCGGGCGTGGCGGTAACGAATAACGCCGGCCTGATCGTTGTGGCCGACTGGTCAGGCGATTATGCCTATGTGACGGCGTTCACCTTGCCGTAAACCGAATCAGCCGGACGGAGGCTTGGGCGGTTTGAGGTCACGCAGGCTGAGTTCGATGTTGGGCAGCGCCAACCAGGCGACGCATAGGCCAAACCACGCGCCGGTGAGGCTGCGCAGCAAAGGGGGGCTTTCGCGTAGGGAGAAGATTCGTCCCACAACCGGCACGCTCAGCCCATAATAGCCGAATAACTGACTGAATCCATCCAAGCCAATCGGCAGCATCCCCAACAGGACAAACCAGAGCAAGGGCAGCGGCGGGACAGGGCGACGCCGGCGCAGAACGGCATACACCAGGCCGCCCGCCAGGAGCGCGCCAAAGATGCTGATGTCTCGCTCGCATAGAGCCATTTTGTAGCCCATCTCGCTGTTGCCTAGAAAACGACGGGCGGCCAGAAAGAATGAAGGCCAAGCGTCTGCTTGTATCCCGCTGAATTCGGTCAGGTCTTGGCTGTAGGCTTCGAACGGGGTCAATCCGGCCACATGGGCTTGTTGACGGGGGTAAGTTGTCTGTTCGCCATACAGGAAGAAGGAGCGAAAGGCCATTTGGTGGCACATAGGGGAGTAGACGGTGTAGATGAGCCGGGCCGGGCGCGTCAGCCCCAGGTGCATGAAGACGGGGGCCAGGATGGGCAGGGTGACATAGAGACCGATACACAGGTTGAAGAACAGTAGCCAATGACGGGTGAGGCTGAAGCCTGAAGGGGTTTGAGGGGGTTGTGGGCCGGTGTGCATAGGATAGACTACCTTTCATTACGGGGCAATTGTAATCGGATTCGGCCGAATCCCAAACAATGTCACCCCTTTATTTCGTGTTCTCTTGCCCATTTCAAGCCCGACGCTATACTATGAGCCAATCCTGATACAACCGCCTGCGCTGCACCGGACATGAGGCTACCATGGCAACTGTAACCAACCCGACGCCAACCAGCTCAGAATACATCATCACTTGTCGCGACGTGCATAAGTGGTATGGCGATTTTCACGCCCTGAAAGGCGTCAGCCTGAACGTCAAGCCCCGTGAAGTCATCGTCATCATCGGCCCGTCGGGATCGGGCAAATCTACCTTCATTCGCACCATCAACCGCCTGGAAGAGCATCAGAGTGGTGACATCATTATAGACGGCACGCGCCTCAGCCGGGATGTGCGCAACATCGCTGAAATCCGGCGCGAAGTGGGCATGGTTTTCCAGCAATTTAACCTCTTCCCGCATTTAACCGTTTTGGAAAACATCACCCTGGCCCCCATGCAAGTGCGCAAATGGTCGCGCGAGCACGCCGAAGAGATCGCCACAAAATGGCTGACGCGCGTCGGCATCCCTGAACAAGCCAAGAAATACCCCGGGCAACTCTCCGGCGGCCAGCAACAACGGGTCGCTATCGCCCGCGCGCTGGCGATGGAGCCGAAAATCCTCCTGTTTGACGAACCGACTTCAGCCCTTGACCCGGAAATGATCAAGGAAGTGCTGGATGTCATGCGCGACCTGGCGCGGGAGGGCTACACCATTCTGGCCGTAACGCACGAAATGGGCTTCGCGCGCGAGGTGGCGGATCGCGTCATCTTCATGGATGGCGGCCTGATTGTCGAGGAGAACACCCCGGCCATTTTCTTCTCCAACCCCACCCACGAACGCACGCGCCTCTTTCTAGGGCAAATTCTGAACCACTAATAGCGACCGGTTACAGGGTAGGCGCCACTTTTGCCAGCCGTTCGGCCGCTTTTTCCAGGTCAGCCATAGCCGTGGCAATGGAGAAGCGCACATGCTTCTCCCCGCTCGCGCCGAACTCGATGCCTGGTGTGCCCGCTACACCCGCTTCCAGCAAAGCCTCGGTGATCTCCAGGCTATTCATCCCCGTTTGGGTGAAGCGCGGGAAAAGATAAAACGCCCCTTCGATGGGCTGGCAAGCTATGCCGTCAATATTGTTCAGCGCGGCGGTCATGAAATCGCGCCGCGCCTGATAGGCCAGCCGCATCTCCTCCACAACGGCCTGTGGGCCGTTTAGCGCCGCCGCCACTGCGGCCATGCCGAAGGATGAGGCCGAGGTGACTGTCTGGCTATGCAGAATGCCGGCGAGCTTGACCACAGGCGTCGGCGCAACCAGCCAACCGAGTCGCCAGCCGGTCATGGCGTAAGCTTTGGACAGGCCATTGACGGTGATAGTGCGGGCGGCCATGCCGGGTTCGGCCGATAATGGGTAGTGACGCCCGGTGTAGATCAACTTTTCGTACAATTCGTCAAAAATGACATACAAATCGAACTCGTTAGCAATGGTCACGATAGCGTCTACTTCCGGTCGGGTGAGGACGCGCCCGGTGGGGTTGCACGGCGAGTTGACCATGAGCGCCTTGGTGCGAGGCGTGATCTTGGCGCGCAGCAAGTCGGCGGTGACGGTGAAGTTGGTTTCGCTGGGCAAGCTGACTGCCACCGGCGCGCCGCCGGCCAATTGAATCATGGGAGGATAAGAAACCCAAACCGGTTCCAGATAGAGCACCTCGTCGCCAGGGTTAATCAGGGCGGTCAACGCCAGGTGTATGGCCCATTTGCCGCCAGGCGTGACGATGATCTGGTTGCCAGGGTCTACGCTGAGGCCGGTGTCAACCTGGAATTTGGCGGCGATAGCCTCAACGGCGGCTTTTGTGCCTTTGGCCGGGGCCGGATAATGGGTGTCGCCCCGTTCAATGGCGGCCAGGGTCGCCGCCACGATATGCTGCGGCGTGTCGAAGTCGGGGTCGCCCCCGGCCCGGGCCACGATGTCGCGCCCCGCAGCCTGTAGGGCTTTGGCCTTGTCGTTGATAGCCAGGGTGGCGGATGGGGGGATGTTGCCGAGCAGAGTGGATAAAGGTTTCATGCATTTCTCCAGCCGGGATATGATGACCGAAGTGCGGCGAGCCGGTCAGGCAAGGGTAGATGGGATAGCCTCAGGTGAGGGCGGCGACTTCCTGAGGGTTGAGGATGGCGAAGGTGGCGGTGGCGCTGGCGATCAGGGTGTCGTTTTGATGGACGCTGCAATAGGTGGTGATGGTGCGGGTTCCCTGGTAGGTGACGTGGGCGCGGGCGGTGATTCGGCCGATTCTCGCCGGCCCATGATAACGCAGGTGCATATCCTGGGTCACCATATTGGGCGAACCTAGCCGCGCAAAAACCGCCACCCCGCCGGCATAGTCCGCCAAGGCGTAGGTCACGCCCCCTTGGGCAATGCCGTGCGGATTCAGCATATGCGGCTTAATCTCCAGAGACACACGACTCTCGTCCGCTTGCGCCTGCTCCACCACAATCCCCAGCACATGGCCGAAGGCATCCCCGGCCACGGTGCGCGTTTCGGCAATGGTTTCCAGCACCGAATGGGCCATCGCCACCCGGGCCTCGCTCAGGTCGGCTAGAATAGCCTGCGCCGCCGCGCGTGTTGACAAAGGCATCATCACACTTCCAGCACACTTCTTAGGGTTAATAGATAGGCTACGCCCGGCCAGGGCGCCTGCGAAACAACCACAGCGCCGGACTCAGGCATAGGTTGCTGCCGCGATTATTCTATCACACGGGATTGGTATTGGCTTGAGCCGGAGGCGCAAAATGTGGGAAGGGGCGACATGGCGCGGGCGGCGGAGCGGCCGTTAAAGGCGTTCGTTCGCCGCCTCGGACGTCTGCCGCAGATTATACGCAGCCACTGCCAGCAGGGCGCTGGAAGATGTAATCTGCTCCACATCTTGTGGTGTGAATTCGCCATCCAATTTATTGACCAGTTCTAATGCTCCCAGAACTCGGTAGTGATAAATCAAGGGGATGCATAGAATGGAGTGAGAGACAAAATTAGAGCGCTCATCAATTTCCCGATAATGCAAAGGGTGTTGCGCCACGGCATTGCTATAAAACCACCGGCCGGTAGCCACGACATGGCCGATGAAGCCTTCGCCCAGGCGTAGCTCCGTGTCGGACAGGCCCTCGGCGCCAACGCCGGCGTTGGCAAAAAAGCGCACCTTGGTGTTGGTTTTATCCAGCAACCACAACGAACACGCGTCAATATGCCAGACGCGATAGATGTGCTCCAGGGCAGCGTGCAGCACGCGCTCCACCTGGGGATCGGTTGTTACGTTGTGAGTGATCTGGGTCAACGTATCCAACTCACGGGAGCGGGCGGCGAGAGTCCGCTGCAACGCCTCGACGGTGAACGCGTGGCGCAAGGCCATGCCCGTGAAGCTACTGATACGACCCAGGCGTTCTTGATCTTGTTGGCTAAAGCCGCCGGACGTGGTTTGATAGTGCACGCCTAACACCCCGACTAGCTCCTGCCCAGCCATAACGGGCACATAGAGCAGCGCGCGAACAGCGAAAGCCTCGTTGACAACAATGTCGCCGGAAAACGAGGCCTCGCGCACCGGCTGGCGTGTTTCGAGGACAGCGTCAAGGTATGGGTTACGCCAGGTGGGTTGCAGAAGCTGGACGCGGGCTGAGTGTGGGGTGTAAATGAAACTTTGCGGCGGTTGGTCAGGGGCGTACAGCCAAAGGATGGCGCTATCGCTTTCCACATGGCGCAAGCTAAGGCGCAGCGCACTGTCAACGATTTGATGCCTGTCGGTGAGCGAGCCGAGGGTCTGGCTGGCATCCAGCCAGTTGAGCAGTTCGTCCTTCTGGCGTTGGATTGCGGTGTGGAGGGCGGGATTTTCGGCCGAATTTTGCCCCTTCCGTTCGGCGCGCTCAGCCAACACCCGCCGCACTGTCACCAGCACCTCTTCCATCGTGAACGGCTTGACCAGATAATCCTTTGCCCCCAGACGAAAGGCTTCAACCGCGCTCTTCTCTGAGCCATAGCCGGTCATCAACACCACCGCCGGTGGGCATTCTTCGTTGGCCAGCGCCGTCAGAACATCCAGCCCGGTCAATTCGGGCAGGTTCAAATCCAAAATGACCAGGTCGGGTTTCTCTGCGCGAATCTTGGTCAGGGCGTCCTGACCATTCAGGGCAAA
This sequence comes from Chloroflexota bacterium, assembly GCA_041918535.1. Classification (GTDB taxonomy): domain Bacteria; phylum Chloroflexota; class Anaerolineae; order Promineifilales; family Promineifilaceae; genus DAOTXO01. Next base: position 7,141 of record JAYRVN010000109.1, on the reverse strand, counting down.
CGACGTGCGATATCCATGCCGGGGCAGCAAGTACTCTGCCAGATGGCGCACCGTATCCCGACTATCGTCAACGACCAGAATGTGCGTAGCACACGGTGGAATAACAGGCTCAAGGATGGACATAACGATCTTGTGTGAGTTGGTTGCCGAGGCTGTCAACATCACTACAATGAATTGTACACTCATAGCCTACCTGAAAATGATTACAAAACATCTTACCGCTATGCGTCAATCCGGCAAGATCGAGTTGAAACGCCACTCAGTTCGCCGGTCGGGTGGGCGGCGGATTGAGTTGCGTCAGCAAGAATTGGCGGGCGGCAGACATGCTGGCAAACCAGGTGGGATGCGCGGCGAAACGCGCCAAAGCATTGCGGCCGAGGCGCGCCGGCAATAGGGGATCGTGGGCCAACGTCAGCAGGTGGCCGGCCAGAGCCGGCGTATCGCCTGGCGCGATGAGATAACCGTTTTCGCCGGGCGTGATTAACTCGGCAGCGGCCCCGGCCGTCGTGGCGATGGCGGGTAGACCAAAGCCCATGCCTTCCAGATAGACGATGCCGAAGCCTTCATAGTCTGAAGGAACGGTCAGGATATGATGCGCCGTGAAGGCGTCAGCCAGAGCCGCATTGTCTAGCGTTCCCAGCCAGCGCACCGCCAGTCCGCGCTTGGCGGCGAACTGGCGCCAGGCGCGGCTATAGCCCGGCTCTAGATCGGGGTTGCCCACGATGCTGAGTTCGACCAGGCCGGGCGGGAGCTGGGCGATGGCCTGCAATAGCGTGTACAAGCCCTTGCGCCGGATCAGGTTGCCGACGAAGAGCAGGCGCAACGGGGGGATCGGCGGCCGGCTAGACGCGTTTGTGTTGGCTGGGAAACGGTCGCCGCCTGGCGGCGCAACGACGGCGGGACGGTCGGTTTCCAATAGCGCCGCCACGCTACGCCGGGTGGTGTGGCTGTTGAAGATGAAGCCGTCTACGCTGCGCAGGTAGCGGGTCTCAATGCGTCGGTAGAGTTGGCGTAGCCAGGGCGGATGGCGCTCGCTGGCGCGCAGGTGGTGGACGATAGCGATGAAGGGACAACCCAGGCGTTGGCGCAGGCGGGGATTGAGCCAGGCCAGGGAGGGATGGTTGAGCTCGTCTTGGAGCAGAAGATCAAATTCGGCCGATTCCCACTCCCGCCACCATCCTCGCCAATTATCCAACACATGTTGCCCATAACTGCGCCAGGGCAGACTGATCACAACTACTTCGTCCCCATACGCTCGCAGAGTCTGAACCAGTTGCCGATCATACACATAGCCGCCGGAAATCGTCTCCAGACTGCCGTAGATGATCAGCCCCACGCGCACACGCGCCCCCTCACGCCCGCGCGTTGAGCGACTGGGAATAACTGGCCCAGGCCGCCGGGTGCTCCCAAATTTGCACCGTCAGCCCGGTCAGATTCGGCGCCCGCAAATGACCGGCCAGCGCCCGGCCTAACAAACGCGCCAGATGCTCCAGGCTCGGATTCAAACCGATGAACTCCGGCAATTCATTCAACGTTTGATCACGATAGCGACTGATCAATGCTTCCAACGCCCGCTCGATATCGGTAATATCCACCAGATAGCCGTGCATATCGAGTTGCTCTCCCTGTAATTGCACCTCTACTACATAATGGTGTGAGTGCAAATCGTTCTCCGGCCCCCAATCGCCGCCGATCAAAAAGTGTTGAGCGATGAAATCTCGCCTGACTCCTACCGTGAACATAAGGCGCTGCCTCCCGTCTATCTGAACTACGCGCAGTATAACATGAGTTGTTGCCGGCGTCGCAAATGCGGCCGAATTGACTCGGCTCTCTTCCGGCCGGAAGTTTGCCTGATGCGCTGGATATTGACGGCTATCGTGTTATTATTAGCGGCACAAGGCCGAACCGGCCGCTAAGACGGACGCCCCGCGGTGGCGGAGACAAAGCGGCGAGGTGACCTTCTTGCGCTAACGCGTTTCATTTCTTAAACCACCCGACGGCTGGAATTGTCGGGCCGGATGTTCACTTAATCTGATTGTGGAGGAGAAATATGTTTACGCAAACACGTTTTCAAAAGCTCTGGCTGCTGCTGCTTATCGGGAGCCTGGCTCTGGTCATGGTGGCCTGCGGCGCGGCTGAGGAGCCGGCCGGCGGGCAGCCAACCACTCCGGAAGCCACGGCAGAGACAGGGGTTGCCGAGCCGACGGTTGCGCCCACGGCGGAGTCGGGCGGCGCCACCACGCATAAGGTGGCGACCTTCATCTTTACCCAGGAACTGGATACGCTGAACCCGTTATACACGCAGATGTGGTTTTCCGCTATCACGCAGCAAATCTGGAATACGGCGGCCTGGGATTTTGATGATCAAAACAACGCCCACGCCGTGTTGGTTAAAGAAATCCCTAGTGTGGATAATGGCGGCGTTTCGGCCGATGGGCGGACAATCACCCTGGTCTTGCGCGACGATATTGAATGGTCAGATGGGACGCCGATCACATCGGCCGATTTTAGATTCACCTACGACATGTCCATTGACCCCGCCAATGTCGTGGCCTCCACCTATCCCTACGACCTGATCGCCAGCCTGGACACGCCGGATGAACACACGGTTGTGGTCACGTTCAACGAACCGTTTGCCCCCTGGCTGGCTCGCCTCTTCACCTATTTGTTGCCCAAGCATGTTCTGGAGCCGGTCTATCAGACCAGCGGCAGCCTGCAAGAGGCGCCCTGGAACCTGGCCCCCACAGTCAGCGCCGGGCCATATGTCTTTGCTGAATGGGAGACGGGCAGCTTCCTGCGCTTTGAGCGCAACACCAACTACTTTGGCGCGCCCCCCATCATAGATGAAATCTTCATCCAATTCGTGCCGGATGATGCGTCTCAGGTAGCGGCTTTGCAAACAGGGCAGGGCGACCTGGGCACTTTCATCGCTTACTCCGATGTGCCCACGCTAAAAGAAGCCGGCGTAAACATCCTCAGTGTGCCTTCCGGTTACAATGAAGGCTGGTTCTTCTATCTGGGCGATGACCGCAACTCGCCCGTGAAAGACGTGGCCGTCCGTCAGGCCGTCGCGCTCGGCCTGGATCGCGCTAAGCTCAGCGCCGACCTGCTGCTCGGCCTGACAACCCCGGCCGTCACCTTCTGGGATGACTCGCCCTATGCCGCGCCGGAATTGCAGCCCTGGCCGTATGACCCGGAACGCGCCAAAACGTTGCTGGATCAGGCGGGCTGGGTGGATAGCAATGGCGACGGCGTGCGCGACAAGGATGGTGTGGAACTCATTTTGACCCACGGCACGACCAATCGGGAAATCCGGCAGGATACCCAGGCCGTCGCGCAACAGCAGTTGGCTGAGATCGGCATCAAGCTAGAGCTGCAAAGCTATCCGGCCGACACCTACTTTGCCAGCTATAGTGAAGGCGGCCCTTGCGCCACCGGTCAGCTCGACATCTGTGAGTCGTCCAACAACCCGGCTTTCCCCGACCCCGATACCAGCATCTTCACCTGCCGGGAAATTGCCACCGATGAGAACCCCAGCGGTGTGAATGATCAACACTTGTGCGATCCGGCGCTGGATGCCTTGTTCGCGCAACAAGCCACGCAAGTGGACTTTGCCGCGCGTCAGGCGACTTTCCATGAAATTTCCAGCATCGTTTATGAGCAGGTGTACTGGCTCGGCATCTGGCGCGACCCCGACATCTGGGCGCTGAGCAGCCGCGTGAGCGGCGCCAAAATCTCCGGCGCTACGCCTTTCTGGAACATCGGCGAATGGGATTTAACCCCATAGAGGTTGCGTTTATCGGTTATTGAGTGGGACAGTTGGTTGCGCCTGACTGCCAACCAACTGTCCGACCCCTCAACCGGCGCTGCCGCCAACGACCGAACTACCGCACAACTGAACCAACCAACCGGGAGGCTCAACCATGGGACGTTACATCATCCGACGTTTGCTCCAGGCCGTTCCCTTGCTGTTCGTCATCAGTTTGATTTTGTTTGTTTTGCTGCGCAATGTGGGCGATCCGTTAGCCACGATGGGTGGACGGCAAGCGACGCGTTCGGCCGATCGCGAACGTCTGGCTCGCCAATTAGGCCTGGATAAACCCATCATCACCCAATACCTTTACTGGCTGGCCGGCAACGACTGGGCCAAAGTAGATATTGACGGCGACGGCGTGGCCGAAACCTACGGTCAACGCAAGGGCGTCCTGCGCGGCGACTTTGGCATGTCTATGGTCAGCCGGGGCAAAACTGCCATGCAGGTGATTGGCGAGCGCATCCCTAACACACTCCTGTTAATGGTGCCGTCGGAAATTCTCATTATCGCCATCGCTATGGCCGTCGGTGTGTACTCGGCCCTCCATCAATACTCCTCGATAGATAATTTCATCACCACCTTCTCCTTCGTCGCCTACTCCATGCCCATTTTCTTCATCGCGCTCGGCTCCATCTATCTCTTCTCTGTCTTGTTACACCGGTGGGGATTGCCCTATTTGCCCACCGTAGGCATGTTCGAGCCGGCTATCGGCAAGACGCCGGGGCAGGTGGCCCTGCACATGATCTTGCCCGTATTGAGTATCACCTTCATCAGCACAGCCGCTTACAGCCGCTACATTCGGGGCACTATGTTGGAGGTAATCAATCAGGACTACATCCGCACGGCCAAAGCCAAGGGGTTGGAGCGTAGCTACATCATTTATCGGCACGCGTTGAAGAATGCGGCCTTACCCATTGTGACCGTTATCGGTCTGGATTTGCCGTTCTTGCTGGCCGGGGCGGTGGTGACGGAGCGCATTTTCGCCTGGCCGGGCATGGGGCGTTTGTTTCTTGACCACCTGGATCGCGGCGACGCGCCGGTAGTTATGGGCATTTTGATGATTTTGGCCGTGGCGGTGATTGTTTTTCAGATTTTGACTGACATCACGTATGCCTGGCTTGACCCGCGCATCCGTTACGAATAGCGCCGTTTTGACGGCTTGTTGAATGTCTGGGTGATACGCTAAAGCACGAGGAGACCCTGTATGTCTGCATTGGATACCTCGCTCCCCCTGTCACAACCTGAAGCGGGCGACCTGGAAGCCCCGCCCCTTTCCATCGGTCAAATGGCCTGGCGCCGCTTCCGGCGACATAAGCTGGCTCTGGTGGGCACGGTCATGGTGGTCTTGCTGTTTGTCTACGCCTTTGGCGGGGCATTGGTGCATTCGGAAGCTTACGCCAACTTTACGGAGACCGGCATCCGGTTGCAAGGCCCGTCGGCGGCGCATCCTTTCGGCACGGACACGACGGGGCGGGACATTTTGGCGCGTACGATATACGGTGGGCAGATTTCTTTGCTGATCGGTTTGTTGGCGGTGATTTTGGAATTGGTGGTGGGGATTACGGTGGGCGCATTGGCGGGGTTTTATGGCGGCCGACTCGACAGCCTTCTGATGCGTATCACCGAGGCGGTGCTGACGATCCCGACGATTTTCTTGCTGTTGGTGATGGCGAAGTTCTTTGCCGGGCGGATACCGAATCTACAGATTTTCGGCCGAACCTTCAGTGGCAGCGTCGTCGTCATCATTCTCATCATCGGCCTCACCAGTTGGCCCTATCTGGCCCGTATCGTACGCGCCAGCTTCCTCTCCATCAAAGAGAACGAATTCATCTTGGCCGCCCGCGCTACCGGCACGCCCAACCGGCAGATCATCGTGCGCCACATTTTGCCCAACACCATCGCCCCCATTGTCGTCACGGCCACCCTCGGCGTCGCCAACGCCATCCTCTCCGAAGCCTATATCAGCTTTCTCGGCCTGGGCGTGCAGCCGCCAACCGCCACCTGGGGCAATATGATCACCGGCGCTTACAACTACATTGACACCGCCTGGTGGTTATGGTTCTTTCCCGGCATGTTGATTGTTCTGACCGTGTTGAGCATCAACTTCGTCGGCGACGGCTTGCGCGACGCCCTGGACCCGCGCAGCCGGCCAGGGTAAGCGCTGTCGCCGACTCACAGAATATTCTGACTAGGTTGATCACCCGACCATGAAACCGAACATGATCCTTGAAGTCAATAACCTGCGCGTCCAGTTTCACATTCCGGAGGGCACCGTTTACGCCGTCAATGACATCTCTTTCCATGTTCACGAGGGGGACGTGGTGGCCGTCGTCGGCGAGAGCGGCTGCGGCAAGTCCGTCAGCATGATGTCCATTCTGGGGTTAATTCCCAAGCCGCCGGGAGAAATCGTCGGCGGCAACGCCGTCTTTCTCAACCGCGATTTGCTACAAATGTCGGAACAAGATTTGGAACATGTGCGTGGACGGGAGATCGGCATGATTTTTCAAGACCCGATGACCTCCCTCAACCCCGTTCTCACTCTGGAAATGCAATTGACGGAAGCGTTGCGCAAACACTATGCCATGATGCCGGAGAAAGCTACCGCGCGCGCGCTGGAGTTGATGGAGTTAGTGGGCATCCCGGACCCGCTGCGGCGAATGCGCAATTATCCCCACGAGTTTTCCGGCGGTATGCGCCAGCGTATGATGATCGCCATGATGTTAGCCTGCAACCCCTCGCTTCTTATCGCCGACGAGCCGACCACCGCGCTGGATGTCACCATCCAGGCCCAGATCGTTGAGCTGGTGATGCGGATGCGCGAAATGCTGGGCATGGCGATGATCTGGATCACGCATGACCTGGGGGTGGTGGCGGGCATGGCAGACCGGGTAATTGTCATGTATGCCGGGATGATTGTGGAAGAAGGGGAAGTCTACGCGCTGTATGAACGCCCGCGCCATCCGTATACGCTGGCGTTGCTGGCGGCCTTGCCGCGAGCCGACCGCCGGCGATCAGGGCAACTCCTGTCTATTCCCGGCTCGCCGCCTAACTTATTAGTGAAGCCGCATGGTTGTCCCTTTGCGCCGCGTTGCCGGTTTGTGCTGGAACATTGCCGCCAGGATCGGCCGATATTACGCGAGATAGAACGCGACCACCAGATCGCTTGCTGGGTGGACATTCCCGTGGGAGAAGCGCAATGAGCGAAACACAAGCATCCTCGTCCGGGCCTGATGTTTTGGTACACGTGCATGGCTTGAAGAAGCATTTCCCCATCCGGCGCGGCCTGCTCATGCGCCAGGTGGGCGCGGTGAAAGCCGTGGACGGCGT
>JAYRVN010000108.1:0-8770 GCA_041918535.1 Chloroflexota bacterium | reverse complement strand
CGGCGGCCTCGGCGATGGCGATGTTGCCTTTAAGCAGTTGCCGGGACATTTTTGGCCTCCTTGCCGACAGGCAGGTCGCGATAGACGGTGATACACCCTTCCGGGCAGACGGTGGCGCATAGGGCGCAACCGGTGCATGTCTGGTCGTGGTCTAGTAGAAAAACGGGCCGGTAACCTCTGGCGTTGAGCGATTCGGCCAGGATGATGACATCTTGCGGGCAGGCTTCGCGGCAAAGTTCGCAGCCCTTACACCTGTCCACGTCAATAACTATCCTCCCAGTTGCCATTCAGTGTTCTCCATGTGTGTTGTGCGGCGCGGGCAGCGCTCCAACACGCAATTGAAATGTTTAGTCAGTCGTGTGATCATAAGAAAAATCAGCCAAGAAAGTTTTGGACTCTAGGCTAAGTGTGCCTCAATTTGGCGTTTGGGGGAAGTGACAAACGACAGCGATGCGAAACGACGAATGTCACTGAAACCACAGGCGGCGGCGTTAAGTGGGGCAAACGTAGTGGGAAAGGGCGTTTCGGTGGATCAAATTTCGGCCGAAAATAGATCACAAAGTCGGCGACGATAGAGTTGGGTGAGCGCATGATCGATTGTCTCCTCAAGCGCGCCGCCGGCATTGACGCAGATTCTTTGTTCAGGCGGGATTTCGGTGGGCGGAGCGAAAACGGCAATCTGCCGGTCAAGCAGTTCCAGCCGGCCATCGCTGGGCGAGTGGGCGGCGTCCTGGCGGCGGCGAAGCCGTCGGCGCAGGGTGGCTACGGGGCAATTCACTTCTATAAGGAAAAAAGGGGCTGTCGCAGCGGCGGCGGTTGCCTGGGCGAGTCGGCGTTGTTCGGCTTGTCGGAAGGAGGCGTCGAGGATAACGATGCGATTGTGGGCCAGGAGGTCGGCGGCGCGGCGGCAGAGTTCGAGGTAGGTGTGCTGATCGGATTCGGCCGAATAGATCCCCGTCCCCCAGGCCACAAATTGGTGCTGGTCCGGGGGCAACCCTGCCAGCTCCTTGCGCACCACATCCGCCGTCACCACTTCGGCCGAAAGCCGCCCCGCCAAAGCCTGCGCCAGCGTACTCTTGCCCGATCCCATCAGCCCGGTCATCGCCAGCAGTAGCGGGCCAGACAGCTGCGCGTAGTCACGAGCCAGGGCAAAATAGCGACCGGCGCGCGCCTGTGTGGTGGCGCGTTCACTGGCTGCCAGGTCGGGTTCATCCAGCCGAAAACTCTCCACTTTGCCCCGGACGAAGGCGCGATAACCTTTGAAGTAATCCAGAATGGCGCGCAAAGTTGTATCGGCGGAACGCTCGATATAGGCTTCAACCAGCGCCTGGGCCAGATCGGGCCGGTGGTAGAAGTCCAAATCCATCGCCAGAAAGGCCAGATCGGCCACCACATCGCTATAGCGGAAGCGGTCATTAAATTCAATGCAATCGATGAACTCAATGGCGTCGCCCTCCAAGCTGATATGATCGGCATGCAGGTCGCCGTGGCAATCGCGCACGCGCCCCTGAGCTTCCCGCCGGCGGATGAGTGGGGCGGCGATTTCCAGGAAAGCCGTGGTATAGGCGCGGATGAGATCATAGGATTCGGCCGAAATGGTTACCCCGCGGTAAGGGGCTGTCTGCGCAAAATTCTCGGCCGCATTGCGTCGCATCGTGGCTAACCCGCCCAGTTGCGTGATTTCCTGGCCGGTTTCCGCCGCCGCATGGAAATCCGCCAGTCGCGCGGCGATGCGGCGCAGCAATTCCGGCGTAGCCTCTCCGCGCGCCAATACGTCGGTCAGCCAACAATTGGCCGGCAATTGGCGCATTTTCACCGCATATTCGACCGTCTCCCCCGGCCCCTCCAGCCGAATCTCTCCCTGCGCCTGCCGGATCGGCGTCACCGCCAGGTAAACCCCCGGTGAGAGGCGCTGATTCAAGCGAATCTCCGCCTCACACATGGCCCGTCGTCGCTCCAGGGTTGTGTAGTCCAGAAAACCGAAGTTGACCGCTTTCTTAACCTTATAGACAAACGGGCCGGTGAAAAAGAGCCAGGAGATATGGCTTTCGCGCCATGTAATCGGCTCTATACACGGATGAGGATAAGCTGTAGCCTGCGTGAGAGCCGGCAGTAACCAGGTAGTTGTCATGCCTAGCCTCTTGGGGCGCACCCCAAACCCAAATGGCGGCGTCTCACCATTCGACCGGCGGCGCGGCGACAAACAACAACCTGCGCCGTCACCTTGCGCCCACATTCACAGCATACCGGGTGGGAGCAACGGATTCCAGTGAGAGATGTCACTTTCTCCGGCGGCAAATGTCACCGTTTGCCGCTCGAAGACACCCAATGTCCTTTCGCGGCTTCAAGAAAAGTTGTATGATTGTAGTGAGAAATAAGTTGCCTCAGGCTAGCTGAACCCCAATCACCGCTGCCTGATGCTTGAAGGGGATAGGGTGTGGTCTGTTGGAATAGGGGATGTCGGCAATGACAATGCGAAAGCCGTTGCACTTGTGGGTCGTGGAGAATGATCAGGCTGATTTTAGCGCGTTGCGTCAGGCTTTGTTGCGGACGGGTGCGCAGATGGAGTTTACCCAATTAACCCAAGCCAACGAGGTGTTGGAACGCGTATCGGCCGAAAATAACCGGTTTGATGGGTTGATTGTTAATAGCGCGCTGCCGGATATGTCCGGCCTTGAGCTCTGTGTCTCGTTGTTCGGCCAGGGCATACGGCAACCGATTCTGCTTTTGACCGAGAAAAGGACGGAAGATATAGCCGCTCGGGCCGCCAACACCGGCGTCGTCCGCTATCTGGTCAAAGATGCGGAGGGCGGCTACTTGCAGCTCTTGCCCAAAGTATTGGCTGAGGTGCTGCAGAGCGATGTGGAGCAAACCGCGCCAGAACAGATCGAAGGGCTCTGGCGACAACACACGGCCGATTTGCAGGTGCGTAATCAGGAGCTAGATGCCTTTGCGCAGACAGTGGCGCATGACATCAAGTCCCCCTTGGCGGCGATGGTGGGATACGTGGATGTTTTGGGACAGATGGAGGAGATTAAGCGCGATCCGTTCGCCCGTGAGATTGCGGCGATAATCGGGCGACTCGGTTGGAAGGTCATGAGCATCGTGGATGCCTTTCTGTTATTGGCCAATATCCGCCAGAAGGAGATGCAGCCTCAGCCGCTAGACATGACGACGATTGTAGCGGATGCTTTGGGGCGCACAGTCAGTTGGTTAGGCGATCAAGCCGCGGTTTTTGTGCCGGAAGTCTGGCCGACAGCCCTGGGCTATGCGCCGTGGATAGAGGAAGTATGGGTTAACTATCTCAGTAATGCCGTGAAGTATGGCGGCGCGTCGCCGGAGATTACCTTGGGCGCGACAGACCTGGGAAATGGGCGGATTGAGTTCTGGGTGGAAGATAATGGGCCTGGATTATCGGCCGAAGCGCAAACCCGACTATTCGCCCCATTTACCCGCCTCAACCCTGAGCCAATTGCCGGATATGGGCTGGGCTTATCTATTGTTAAGGCCATTATGGAAAAACTAGGGGGAGAAGCTGGGGTAAGAAGCCGACCAGGGGAAGGCAGCCGTTTCTATTTTGTCCTGCCCGCAACTGACTACCCTAACCCTAACGCCCCAACCTAACCCTTTTTTGACGCCGCCCCGGTCTTTCAATACAATACTCGCTGTGAGTTCTATTCCTCCGGCCAAGCGGCCCGCTGCCTGTCCGAGCCTGGGCGCGTTGCATGACTCCAGCACCCTGCATGATTTCCCCTCGCCGGGCAATTATTGCCACCGTTTGCAGCCGCCCGTCCGACCCACCAACCTGCATCAAGAGGGTTTCTGTCTGAGCGGCAGGCAGGCGCAATGCCCCATTTTTGTCTCTGGCGAGGCGATTACGGCGGAGGAAAAACGCGCCCTTCGACCTGCGCCGGCCCGCGCCGGGCTGTTCACGCGCACGGTCGGGGTGTGGGCGCTCGTCGGAGTCGCCTTGATCGGCATCGGCGTGTGGCTGGCCCTCTCAAACCGACGACCGGCCGTTCCCCCGCCCACATTTGCTCCCACGCCATCAGTCTTGCCCGCGGTCATGGCCGCCTCCGCCACGCCCAGCCCGACTTCGACGCTTGCGCCGACGCCAACCCGATGGCCCACAGCCTTGCCCACGGCGACGCCGCTTCCCAGCGCCACTCCCACCCGGCGGCCTACCCGACGGCCTACCCGGCAGCCTCCCGCTACACAAGCACCGTCGCCGACGCCGGAAGCCGGCGCGCGGTTGGCGAATGCCCTGGGGGTGAATGTGCGTCGTGGGCCGAGCCTATACTACCCAATCTTGGGCCGACTGACTGATCCCGCCCTTGAGTTGCGGGTGGTGGGGCGCGACGCCCCGGGACGTTGGTGGCAGGTGTGTTGTGGGTTGCCCGAGGGCGAGGCGGGGTGGGTTTCGGCCGAATCCGTCACCCTCACCGGCGCGATTGACCTTGTGCCCGTCGTTGCCGAACCGCCGTCGCCCTTCGTGACGACCACGGCTTACGTTAACTTGCGCGACGGCCCTGGGATTGACTACCCCCTGGCGCAACTCATTCCACCCGGTCGGCAACTTGGCATTATCGGCCGAACCGCCGCCTCTGACTGGTGGCAAGTCTGTTGCTGGGGCGGCCAACCCGGTTGGTTGTCTCAGGTCGTCACCGTGCTCAGCGGGGACGCGACTTCTGTCCCCGTCAGCGCCGGTTTTCCGCCCTTGCCCTAATGCGTGTGAGAGCATTTTGCATTTGTGGCAAACTTCACTATGACTGTGTCAAATCTGATACAATTGTACTGGGTTTGTTGCGCGCTCTCTTGGGTTATAATCTACCCGATACGGGCGCGTCTTGCCCTATACAAATGGCGCGTTTAGCTTCAGTGGGAAGGGCGGCCACATCTAATGCGCCTGCGGCTTAATCGAAACGCTTTGGACAAAGGGCCTGAAAGGCGAGCCTGTGATCCAGAGACATACGCCTGAGGCAGACAGGGTAACGGCAGAAGCGGCCGCGCTTGTTATTGGAGCAGTAACATGACGATGAATCTTGACGAATCCTACTCAAACCAGGCTTGGCTGGCCAACAATTCAAACGCGTGGCCGGACAGTCGGATGTTTTGGGGCGGCCGACGCGTGATCGTAACCGGCGGCGCCGGCTTTTTGGGCGCTTCGGTCGTGGACAAATTGCGGCAGCGCCAGGCGGCTGATGTGATCATACCGCGTAGCGCAACCTATGATCTCACCCAAATAGATGCCGTTCGCCAATTGCTCAGCGACACGGCTTCGATCGGCGCGAATGGTCGGGCGCAACCCGTTGATTTAGTCATTCACCTGGCCGCGCGCGTGGGCGGTATCGGGGCCAACCTGGAACACCAGGCGGAATATTTCTACGACAACTTGCTCATGGGTGTTCAATTGTTGCACGAATGCTATCGGGCTGGCGTGCCTAAATTTGTTGCCATCGGTACCGTCTGCGCCTATCCAAAGTTTGCCCCTGTCCCCTTTCATGAGGATGATCTGTGGAATGGGTATCCGGAAGAGACCAACGCGCCCTATGGGCTGGCCAAGAAGATGATGCTGGTGCAGTCTCAGGTCTATCGCTCGCAATACGGCTACAACTCCATCTACCTTTTGCCGGTCAATCTATATGGCCCGCGCGATAATTTTGATCTGCGCTCCTCGCACGTCATCCCGGCCTTGATTCGCAAGTGCCTGGAAGCCAAAGAGCGTGGGGATAGTTTTGTTGAGGTGTGGGGCGACGGTACACCCACCCGTGAGTTCCTGTATATGGACGATGCGGCCGAAGGCATTCTATTGGCCGCTGAGCGTTACAACGAGAACCTGCCGGTTAACTTGGGTAGCAGCCATGAGATCAGCATCCGCGACCTCGTCACCCTCATCGTCCGCCTGACGGGGTTTGAGGGTGAGATTCGCTGGGACACAACGCGCCCCAACGGACAACCCCGACGCAAGCTGGATGTGAGCCGGGCCTGGGAAAAGTTCGGCTTTGTCTCGCACACCGACTTTGAAGAGGGTTTGCGCCGCACGATTGAATGGTATGCCCTGCATCAGGCTGCGCCTGTTTAAGTGAGGACGGGCCGGATGGCGTGGCGATATTCTGCCTGCTGTCCATTCGGCTTATTATGGTTCACCCCGCTGGTTTCCATCGAATTCACTGGATAGGGTTGATGGCGGCTTCAGCGCTGATGTTGTTTAGCGCCTGGCCGCAGCTTCAGCGCAATTTCTGGTCGGTACGTTTTGCTTGGTCGGATTCAGACCTAATGCGGCTCGACCCGGCGCTGCCGCCCCCGCCGGCCAATCATTCGCGCGCGCCGTTATGGCCGGCGCTACAAGCTTTCCAGGCGGGGGAGTTGGATTCGGCCGAATCTCGCCTCCAACCCTTAGCCGCTGCCGGCAACCGCGAAGCCTGGTCATTACTGGGCCGCGTGCGCCAAACCCGGGCGGATTGGCCCGGAGTCGTGGCCGCCTGGCGCGCCGCCGGGGATGTGCTCGCTCTCGAAGCGTTCGGTACCCAGGCTTTCGATGAAGGCGACTACGACCGGGCCCTGCTCGCCTACCAGGTTGTGATCGACTTGCAGCCCGACAATAGTCAGGCGCGCCACATGTTGGGACAGATTTTGTTGCGTCAGGAGCGCTTTGCTGAAGCCGAGGCGGCGTTTGGGTCTGCCGCCGATATCCGCCCCCTGCGCGGCTCGCAAATGGCCCAAGCCAAAGCCGCCCGCGATGCCGGTCGTTGGCCCGAAGCCATTGCCCTCTATACAGCGATCCTGGCTGACGGCCCCGATTATGGCCCGGCCTATTTTGAACTGGCCTGGACCTATCAGTTGTCGGGCGAAATCCCGTTAGCTGTCCAGGCGTTAGAAAAGGGCTGGCCGCTGCTACCCGAACGCACCGAGCGACACTTCACCTGGGCTGGTCGCATCTATGAAGCGGCGGCGCGCTATGCGGAGGCCCGAGCCATGTATGAACAAGCCTTGGCGCTTGATCCTGACAGTGCCTTCTTGCAGCGCCGTCTGGCACAACTCATTGACAAGTAAGGTTAACCCTGTTCAAAAATGGCTATGGTGAAGGTAATGGAAACAGGGCGGATTGGGTGGAGCCTGTATGAGTGACAAGGTTGCGGCGGCCCCGAGCGCCGTTTTTACTCAGGATGCAGGCAATAAGCTGGCGGTTAGCATGGCGAAGAATAGCGCCATCGTCTTCATCGGCGGCATCCTGGGGCGGGTTCTGCAATTCTTGTTACAAATCGTTCTCGGCCGATTGTTGGGCCCCGGCGGTTTCGGCAATTATGTTCTGGGACTCTCCTTCGTTGATATTGGCAAAACCGTTGCCGGCCTTGGGCTAGATCGAGCCGGCGTGCGCTACGCGGCTATCTTTCTAGGTGAGAATCAGCCTGAACGCGCAGCCCGGCTGGTGCGTCTTAGCTTGGGTTTGAGTGTCCTCACCGGCGCGTTTTTTGGCGCGACTTTATATTTCTTGGCGCCGTTAGCCACCAGTTACTTTCAAAATCCCGAAAGCGCCCGGGTAATACAGCTTTTTGCCATCGGTTTGCCCTTCGCCGTCGTGGCCTTTGTCGCCTCCGGCCTCGTGCGTGGCGCGAACAAAATGGCGCTGGATATGGCAGTGACCGACATTGGGCAACCTCTGCTCAATCTGGCGGTGCTGGTGGGGTTGGCGCTCATGTCCAGCCGCGATCTGCGCGCCACGATTATTGCCCTGAATATCAGCCTGGTCGCTGCTGCCGCGATCTCGGTCGGAGCGCTTATAAAGGTCTTCCCTACGGCGCTGCGGCGTGTTCAGTTGCCCAGGTTGGATATTCAGCCTATCCTCTCCTACTCGGCTTACATGATGCTCATTAGCATCTGCACGGTAGCCATGTTCCGCGTGGACAAACTGGTGCTGGGAGGATTGGTGGCGGCGACCCAGGTCGGCATATACGGGGCCTCTTCGATGATTTCGCAGCAAAACGCCCTGGTGATTCTGGCTATCAACAAGGCTTTTTCGCCCCGTGTGGCTACTCTTTATCACCAGGGAGAGCATCATCAGCTTGATTATTTGTTCAAAATGCTGAACCGCTGGAGTACCGCTACGACCTTTCCCCTCATGTTGGTGTCCATCTTGCTTTCCCGTGAAATCCTCGGTGTGATGGGGCCGAAATTTGTTGACGGCTGGCTCGTGTTGGCGGTGATGTCGTTTGGACAATTCACCAACGCTTCAACCGGTTCTGCGGGCGTGTTTCTGAATATGAGTGGTCATCAACGGCTCGACCTGATCAATCTGGTCATTACGATCATTCTTGATGTCGTGTTGATTCTTGTTTTGACGCCGCAGTTAGGCGTTTTAGGCGCAGCTATCGCCTTCGCTGTGGCGACAGCGGTGATTAACCTGGCGCGCTTGATCGAGGTCTACCGCCTCACCGGCATCCAGCCGTATGATCCGAAGCTGGTCCCGGTTTTCCTCTCCGGCGGCGCGACGTTAGCCATCTGGTTGTTGATCGATCAAATAGTTCCCTGGCAAGGTTTCGTAAAACTAATCGTTGGCGCATTGACACTCACCGGCATCTATGCCATTATCTTGCTCAAATGGGGTCTTCAGGCCGAAGATCGGAAAATCATACGCAGTTTCATGGCGCGTTTGCAACCTGCGTCGGCTAAGTTTTTGGCGCGATGGTCCCGGTAAACCGATACCGCTGTGAAGGAGTTATTGATGAGCTTGAAGCTCACCCTCGACGAATGAAAATGAGGTAAGCTTATG
>JAYRVN010000107.1:0-10876 GCA_041918535.1 Chloroflexota bacterium | reverse complement strand
TGCCACGCGATCGAGAAACCAGCGGTCATGCGAAATCACCACCGCGCAGCCGGCAAAATTGAGCAGAGCCTCTTCCAGAGCGCGCAAGGTGTTCACGTCCAGGTCGTTCGTCGGTTCATCGAGTAACAGGACGTTGGCGCCGGATTTGAGCATCTTGGCGAGATGCAGCCGGTTGCGCTCCCCGCCGGACAATGCGCCGACAAGCTTTTGCTGATCCGCTCCAGTGAAGTTGAAGCGCGCCACATAGGCCCGCGAATTGACGCGCCGGTTGCCTAGCAGCACCTCGTCCTCGCCGCCTGAAATCTCCTCCCAGACGGTTTTGGTCGGGTTGAGCGTTTCGCGTGATTGCTCGACATAGGCCAACTGCACGGTCGCGCCCACCGTCAACACGCCGCTATCCGGTTGCTCCTCGCCCACGATCAGGCGGAAAAGGGTCGTCTTGCCGGCCCCGTTGGGACCAATGACGCCGATGATGCCGCCGGGAGGCAGGTCGAAGGTCATTTTATCCATGAGCAACTGGTCGCCGAAACCTTTACTGACCTCCTCGGCGTGGATGACCACATCGCCCAGGCGCGGTCCCGGCGGGATAAAGATTTCCAGATCGCGAGCCAGCTTCTCCAGGTCTTGCTCCAACAGGTTGTAATAGGCGCTCACCCGCGCCTTGCTTTTGGACTGGCGCGCTTTCGGCGTCAGGCGCACCCATTCCAGCTCTTGTTTGAGTGTTTTTTGGCGTTGCGATTCCGTTTTTTCTTCACGCGCCAGGCGTTGTTGCCGTTGTTCGAGCCAGGAGGAGTAATTGCCTTTCCAGGGGATGCCGCGTCCGCGATCCAACTCTAGAATCCAGCCGGCCACGTTGTCCAGAAAATAGCGGTCATGGGTGATGGCGATGACGGTGCCTTTGTATTCCTGCAGATGGCGTTCCAGCCAGGCCACCGATTCGGCGTCGAGGTGGTTGGTGGGTTCGTCGAGCAACAGGATGTCGGGTTGCTGCAAGAGAAGGCGGCAAAGCGCCACGCGCCGCCGCTCGCCGCCCGATAGCACGCTCACGGGTGTGTCGCCGGGCGGGCAATTGAGGGCCGCCATAGCCAGTTCAAGGTGGCTATCCAGGTTCCAGGCGTCCAGA
Source organism: Chloroflexota bacterium (assembly GCA_041918535.1). Lineage (GTDB taxonomy): Bacteria > Chloroflexota > Anaerolineae > Promineifilales > Promineifilaceae > DAOTXO01. Next base: position 9,753 of record JAYRVN010000107.1, on the reverse strand, counting down.
TAATCAAGCTGCTCCTGGACTTTGGCCTGGCGGTCAATCAGGGCCATCATCTCATCGTCGCTCATCGGTTCGGCGAACTTGGCGTTGATGGCCTCGTATTCAGCCAGGGCGCTAACAACCACTTGCGCCCCTTCCTGGACGATTTCGCGCACGGTTTTGGTGTCGTCCAGTTGTGGCTCTTGTTCCAGGTGGCCGATGCGATAGCCGGGCACGAGGACCGTCTCGCCGAGGAATTCCTGGTCTTCCCCGGCCATGATGCGCAGCAGCGTGCTTTTGCCGGAGCCGTTGGGGCCGATGACGCCGATCTTGGCTCCGTAGAAGTAGGAGAGAGAGATGTCTTTGAGAATTTCGCGATTGGGCGGGATCAGTTTGCCCACGCGAATCATGGAGTAGATGACTTTGTTATCCATCGTGTGTTGCCTGTGGTTGAAGTGTGGATGATAATACGGCGTTGTGGGCAAATAGGCAACCGGCCATGAATTTCTTGCTTTTCAGCGCAACAACTAGTCCTTCCTTGCTCCCGGCTTTTGCCCACTCTGACACATTTGACGGTGTACATGTGGCGTGAATACGGGCATAACGAGGTTTTTCCCTAACCAATGCAGTTAAACAGCCGGCGTTCCCCAGAACGTCTGCGCTTGGTTGAATAAGAGAAACTCAAATGGCGACTACTCGTAAAGTGTTGAAAGCGTGCAAAGCAGCTCTCGAAAGCTATTATGGCGACCAGTTTAAGGGCCTGGTTGTGTATGGGTCCGTGGCGCGTAACCAGGCTGAGGCAACGAGTGATATTGATTTGTTGGTCTTGTTGAGCCCACCTTTTGACTACTTCTCAGAACTGCGTCAGGTGATAGATGTCCTATACCCCGTCCAGTTAGAGTCGGAGCAGCTTATTTCTGCCCGGCCCGTTCGGCCAGATGAATTTGAGCGGGGAGCCATTCAACTCTATCGGAATGCGAAACGAGAGGGGAAAGTGGTATGAGGCCGGGGGCTGAGCAAGAAATCACTGCCAACCTGGAGCGGGCTGAGCAATCTATCCAGGCGGCAAAGGAATTGGCCCGTCAAGGCTATTCTGATTTTGCGGCAGCGCGCGCATATTACGCCGCTTTTTACGGGGCAGTAGCGGTTTTGTTGGATGAAGGCCTGGATTTTGGTAAGCACAGCGGAGTCATTGCTTCGATTCATCAGCGGTTTGTCAAAACAGGGCGATTGAGCAGGAAACACGGCAAGGATTTGAACTGGCTTTTTGAAATACGCAATGTGGGAGATTATGGAGGGGCAGCACATGTGTCTCAGACACAGGCGCAGGAGGCAATTGAGGCGGCTGAGAGCTTTTTGAAGGCCATTATCTCCCTGCTCAGTAGTTGAATGATTATGTCGTGTTGGCGCCTGTTAGGGTCAGCGGAAGGAGCAGAGACTGTGGCCGATATGTCTCAAGGTAGGCCCAAGCTGACCAGAGAACAATGGGAGCAGCTGGATATTCAGTTCGGCAGAACACCTGGACTGAACGATAGTTTTTCCGCCTCCGGTGAACATTACGTGTTGGTCGCGTTGTTGAACCGCTTTGGCTACTATCCGCATAGTCGAGAAGCGGCGATCAGGTTGGCGCAGGAGTTGTTGATTGATGGTTACGAAACCTGATTTTCTAAAGGTAGGCGGCATTGTCAAGGTTCAGCATTGGTATGGGGAAATTGTGGAAGTCGCCGTTTCCGATAGGCGCATCATGGTTTTGGTGAGGTCGCCCAAAGGGATATGGCGAAATCATCCGGCGGAGTGGCTTGAGTATGACGAGAGCCAAATCACGCCGGCTGCGCTAGATGAGGCAGTTAGCAGTATTAACATTTATCAAGAACGCGTCGAGAGGATGTTGGCGGAGATTGAAGCACTGAGGGAGTCCTGGCAATCTGCGGCGGGGCCGATGTTACAGGTTCGGACATCGGCCGATAGAATGTAGATATTGCCGAAGGTGCCGAAGGTGGTCTGCGGTGAGGAAGCTGGCCGTAGCGCTTTTTAGGCGGGTTGGTCGAGTTCGCGCAGGATGTCGTCGAAGGTGAGGGGGGAGGTGGGGGTTTCGGCCGAATCCACGCCCTGATATTCGGCCGAAAGTTGTCGCGCCCGATCCAACGCATCCCGCGTCGCTGCCGGATGTCCCAAGACAAACGCCAGATAACGCGCCGCCGCTGCTGGCCGTCCTTGCTGCCAGGCTAACTGGCTTAGATCGAGCAGCGCATCAATGGCCTCGCGGTAACGCTTGATCTGCACCGCGATACGCAGGACGGCGCTCAAATAACGCTGCGCCTCGGTGTGCTGGCTCATGACTAGATGTAGACGCCCCAGTTTCTCCAACGCCGCCACATGCCCCCAACCAAACGGGTCTTCTGTTTGTTGCAAGGCTAGACCGCGTTCATACAGCGACAAGGCCTGTCGGTAGTCGCCGTGCGAGCGTTGCACATCCCCCAGATTCAATAGCGACCAGGCAACGCGCCGTTGATCCCCCAATTCGGTGGCGATGATGAAGGCTTCCTGATAATCGCGATTGGCTTCGGCCGAATCGCCCGCCAGAAGGACCACATATCCCAGGCTGTTCAGACAATCCGCAATGCGGCGTTGATTGCCCAACGCCTTGTAAATCTGCAAACTTTGCCGGTAATGCGCTTTGGCCGCCTCATAATCGCCTAGCGCCGAGGCGACCTGACCCAGGCTGAGGAAAGAACTGCCCAGGCCGTGCTGATCCTCTAATTCCTGGCGCGTTTGCAAGCTTTGGGCGGCATAACGACCGGCCGACTGATAATCGCCTAGCGCATAGGCGATGCGGGCCAGATAGTTCAAACAGACGCCGATGCCCCATTGGTCGCCGATGACGCGGCGCAGACTCAGGCTTTGGCCGATGAGGGCCTGGGCCTGGGTGTGAGGCCGGCCGCCGAGGTGCAGGGCCGCGCCGTGCATGAAGTGGGCCGTGGCCAGGCCCGAATGGTCGCCTAGCCGTTCGAAGATGGCGCAGGCGGTGTGATAGAGCGCCTCCTGGTCAAACACGCCGCGACTGTTGAGATCGCCTTCCAGCGCCAGGGTGCTAATAAAGGCCAATTCCCGACTGTCGGGGAAGGCGTTCAGCAGCGCCAGACTACGCTGCAAGAGAGCTTGCGCTTGATCGGCATCACCCTGCAAGAAGCGAAAACGCCCTTGTATGCCCCAGGCTAGCGCCAACACACGTTGCGCCGCCGGCTCAAGGTCGCCCCGGTTCTGAAAGGCTTGGATGACGCGCTCAAAGGCGTCCGCGCCTTCTTGGGGGCGGCCTTGCATGTCGTAGAAATAGTAGAGGGGTTCGGCCGAATCCCGCACCACCGCCGTTTGAGCCTGATCCACCGCCCATTGCCAGGCAATCCGAATATTCTCAATCTCTTTTTCAATTTCTGCCAGGGCCTGCTTTTGCCGCCCGCCCTCCTTGAGCGCCTGCGTGCGGGCGCGCAGGAAAGTCGTGAAATAGTCGCAATGGGCCGCATAACTGGCGCGCCGTAGCTCCGGGGCGCTCTCCAGACGTTCGGCGGCGTATTGGCGCAACAACTCATGCACCATATAACGACCCGACGGGCGAACCATGAGCAACGACTGATTATACAGCGCGTGCAGCAGGGTTAGCGAGGCCCCGGCCACCTGCCAGGCGGCATCCCGGTGAAAAGGGCCGCGAAAGACCGACAAGCGGCTAAAAACACTTTGCTCGGCCGGTGAGAGCATACGCCAGGAATGGTCGAAGGCAGCGCGCAGGCTGCGATGGCGATCCGGCATATCGCGCAGATTGCTGGCTAGAAAGTCCAGGTCGCGCTCGATTTCGGCCGCAATTTCCTCACACGACATGAGATGCACCCAACTGGCGGCCAATTCCAGCGCCAACGGCAACCCGCCCAGCAATTCGCAAATGCGCCGCACATAGGGGAGGTCGGCGTCACGCAAGGTCAGGCCGACGTGGGCGCGTTGAGTCGCCTCCAGAAAAAGCTGCACGGCGCTGTAGCTCTTGAATTCATCGGCCGACGCCGGCGGCGCGGCGGGATATTTCAAGCCCTCCACCGGCACAACCCATTCCCCGCGCAGATTGAGCCGCGCGCGCGACGAGACGAGTAGGCGGACATAGGGCGCCTGCTCCAGAATATCGGCCACCAGGGGCGCGCCGTCGAGGATATGCTCAAAGTTATCCAGGATGAGCAGCAACTCTTTCTCGCGCAAAAAGTCCAACAACTGTCGGCGCGGGTCGGTCTGGCTTTCGAAGGTGAGTTGGAGTACATCGGCGACAGTGGAGACAAGAAATTCGGCCGAACGCAACGGGGCCAGGGCGACAAAGTAGACCCCATGCGGGAAGAGAGCCTCTTCTTTGATGGCCGCCTGCAACGTCAGCCGCGTCTTCCCCACCCCTCCCGGCCCGATTAGCGTCACCAGACGGCAATGGGAGTCTTGCAGCAGGCGGCGCAGCGTGGCGAGTTCTTCCTCGCGGCCGATGAAGGGCGAGAATTGCTGGGGCAGGTTGTGCAAGCGCGCCGGCGGACGGGGCGTCAGGTGGGCCGGGGTGGATGGGATGATTTCGGCCGAAAGCAGGGTCAATTCTTGTTCGCGCAGAAATTCGCCCACGCGATCCAGCGCCGCCCGTTGGTCGGCAAAATAGCCCGATTCCGAAATGCCGAGCTCCTCCTGAATAAGCCCGGTAGCGCGGTTGTTGATGAACTGTTCGTTGAGGATGGTGAAATAGCGCCATTGAGGATCGCTGAAATCAGGCGCGGGGGTGGAAGGGCGCAAGTGATTGACGGCTTCGCGCAAGACGTGGCGCAGCACGATGCCTCGGCCGGCCGGCGTGTCGGCCGGCCGTAGCGCTTCTTGCTGGTAACGTTGTGCCACCAGGCGCAAATTGACCAGGGCGTGTCGGCCAAGTAGTTGCGAATTATGCCAGACCTTGAGCGCATCCCGGATGGATTTTCGGCCGAAAACGGCTTCATCAAATGCAGTCATACCAGATATCCCTCAATCGAGCCGCGCAACCGTCAGGCGGCCCACTCCATTATACCGGGTCTGCCCGATGACTCGAACGATTAGCCGGCTTCTCGCCCCATCCCCCGACCTGACTCCGGTTGTCATCTGCCGCAATCGGCCTATAATACCGGCCAATGCGCCTGGATAGTTAGGTGATCAAACCGTCAGGTTGCAGCCATTCTCAGACACCCGCAAAGGGTCATATTGGAGGAGAAAGTATGAGTAGCAGACGCTTCTCAATCCTGGGTCTATTGATATGCGCCGGCCTGACCCTGGGGTTGATAGCTTGTGGCGCGCCCAAAGAAGAGGGCGTGACCGCCAAACCGGTGTTGAAACTGGTTTCCAACCCCTGGTCGGCCTCCGAATTGAATGTCGCCGTAGCTAAAATCTTGCTGGAGGAGCAACTGGGTTACACCGTGGAAGTGATCCAGCTCGATGAAAGTACGCAGTGGCCCGCCATTGCCGGCGGCGATGCCCATGCCAGCCTGGAAGTGTGGCCTTCCGGCCATGCCGCCGATAAGGCCACTTACATTGACGAGCAGAAGGTAATCGAATATGGCGGTTTGCTAGGGCCGGTGGGCAAGATTAGCTGGTATGTGCCGCAATATGTGATTGACCAGCAGCCTGAGTTGGCTTCGTGGGAAGGCTATAAGAACCCTGACCTGTACAAACTCTTCGCTACCGCCGAGACGGGCGACAAAGGGCAATTTCTGGCCGGCGATCCGGGCTGGACCCAATACGACGGCGACATTATCCGCAATTTGGGCCTGGGCTTACAGGTCACGGTAGCCGGCTCCGAAGAAGCAGTGTTAGCGGCGCTGGACGCGGCCTATAGCCGCCAGGAGCCGATCCTGTTTTACTTCTGGACGCCCCACAGCATCCATGCCCGCTACGATTTAACCCCGGTCAAGTTGCCGCCCTACAGTGAAGCGTGCTATGCCAAGGCAGAAAGCGGCGGGGTGGATTGTGATTACCCGCCGGATGAGCTGTACAAGATTTTCTGGTCCGGTTTGCGGGATTATGCGCCGGAGGCATACGCTTTCTTGAGCAAGATGAACTACTCGACGGACGATCAGATTCAAATGATCGCGGCCGTAGAGCTAGATGGCAAGCCGGTGGAACAGGCGGCTCGCGCCTGGATTGACGATCACGAGAGCTTGTGGAAGGGTTGGCTGTCGAGTCGGTAGGCGGCGGCGCGTTGTTTCACTCGGCCAGACTGATAGCTCGGTTTTCGGCCGAATGGCCGGTCAAAGCCGCCGCGATCTGACCGGCTACAAACGCATTGTGTTGCAATAGGGCGGTGTTGGCTTGTAAGCTGGCGCCGCCCGTCAGTTCTGCCACTCGTCGGAGCAACCAGGGGGTGGCGGCCGGGCCGTGAATGGCCTGGCTTTCCGCCTCGGCAATGGCTTGCTGGATGACGGATTCGGCCGAATCCGCCGCCAACGCGACTTCCTCCGGCGCGGGCACGCCCACCAGCACCGCCCCCGCTAGACTCAAACGCCGCCGGGCGGCTACAATCTCCGCCACCCCCGCCGGCGACTCCACCCGCACATCCACGGCTAACCCGCTGCGACGGCTGTAAAAAGCGGGCAACTCGTCCACCCCGTAGCCGACCACCGTCACCCCTTGCGTCTCCAACATTTCACGCGTGGCCGCCAGGTCCAGGATGGCTTTCGCTCCGCTGCACACCACCGTCACCGGGGTGCGCCCCAACTCTAACAGATCGGCGCTGACATCGAAGGGGTGGCCGCGATGGACGCCGCCGATGCCGCCGGTGGCGAAGAGTTCAATCCCGGCCAGATGGGCCACGATCATCGTGCCGGCCACCGTGGTCGCGCCATGCCCTTTTTGAGCGACGACGATGGGCAGATCGCGACGGCTACACTTGCGCACGGATTCGGCCGAAAATCCCGCCAGTTGCTCGATCTCCGCCGCCGTCAGCCCCACCGTAATGCGCCCATGTAATACGGCAATCGTCGCCGGAATCGCTCCGCCTTGCCGCACCGCCGCTTCCATACCCAGCGCCGTGGTCACGTTGGCCGGATAGGGCAAGCCGTGGGTGATGAGCGTGCTTTCCAGGGCGACCACCGGCCCCCCGGCCATCAGCGCCTCAGCGATATCCGGGCGTATCTGGAGAAGTGGTTGTGTCATCAAGCTTTACCCCCTGCGCTCACAGGCCCACCCACACCGTTTTTACCTGGGTGTACAGTTCGAGCGCGTCTTTGCCCATTTCTCGGCCGAATCCGCTCTCCTTGTACCCGCCAAAAGGCGCCGCCGCGTCGAACAAACCGTAACTATTGATCCATACCACACCCGCTTTAACCGCATGGGCAAACCGGTGCGCCTTGCTCACATCTTGCGTCCAGGCTCCCGCCGCCAGACCGTAATGGGTGCTATTGGCCCGGGCAATTAACTCGTCCCAATCGGTAAAGGCCGTCACCGCTGCCACCGGCCCAAAAATCTCTTCTTGCACCAGCGGCAGCGAATCATCCTGGTGTGTGAAGATGGTCGGGCGCAAGAAATAACCGCCGGCCAGATCGCCGCCCAGGCGTTGGCCGCCGGCGACGATCTCGGCGCCGCCGACGCGCCCTCCCTCGATATACCCCAACACACGCTCCAGTTGCCGCTCCGACACGAGCGGTCCGATGTGGCTCTTATCGAACCCCGAGCCGACGCGGATTTTCTCCGCCTGCGCCGCCAGCCCCGCCACAACCTGCTCGAACAATGGCTTTTCCACAAACAGGCGTGAACCGGCCACGCACTCTTGCCCCGCCGTGCTGAAGATGGCCCAGGTTGCTCCGCGAATGGCCTTGTCGAGATCGGCGTCGGCAAAAATGACATTGGGCGATTTGCCGCCCAGTTCCAGGCTGACGCGCTTGAGGTTGCTGTTGGCGGCGGCCGTCATGACCAGCCGCCCCACTTCGGTGGAGCCGGTGAAGGCGATCTTGTCAATGTGCTTATGAGCGGTCATGGCTGCGCCGGTGGGCAGGCCAGGGCCGGTGAGGATATTCACCACGCCCGGCGGGAAACCGGCTTCGAGGAAAATCTCGCCCAGCCGTAGTGCCGTTAGCGGCGTCTGTTCCGCCGGTTTTAAGATAACGCTATTGCCGCAGGCCAGAGCCGGGGCCAATTTCCAGGCCGCCATCAGCAGCGGGAAGTTCCAGGGGATGATCAGGCCGACCACGCCCATCGGTTCGCGGCGCGTGTAGACAAACTGGTTAGGTATGCTGACCGGGATGGTGCTACCTTCCACTTTGCCGGCCCACCCGGCGTAGTAGCGGAAGTGGCGGGCGGCAAAAGGAATGTCGCCATGCCGCGAGACGCGCAACGGCTTGCCATTGTCCAGAGTTTCCAGTTCCGCCAATTCGTCGGCATACCGCTCGATCAACTCGGCCACTTTCCAGAGCAACTCGCCGCGTTCGGCGCCGCTCAACCGGCTCCAGGGGCCGCTTTCCCAAGCCAACCGCGCCGCGCTGACGGCGTCATCTACATCTTCAGGCCCGGCCAGAGCTACTCGCGTCAGAACTTCGCCGGTGGCCGGGTTCAAGGTGGGAAAGGTTTCGCCGCTGCGGGCGGGTACCCAGGCGTTGTTGATCAACAACGTGTGCGCCGGTCGTTCGATGAAGGCGCGGGTGCTTTCTTGTAAGGGGACATTCGGGTAGGTCATGGGGAAGCCTCGTGTTCAGGGTGAGCGCGGCCGGAATCTGACGGCCAGGGTTTATGCTTGGTTGTTGGGCGAGCGTTCGTTAGGGGATGGTGGTGGTTGCAACTCCATTTTTTTCAGGCGATAGAGCGTTTCTTGGGTGAGCTGCCTGTGCTTGCCGGCGATATCGGCTTGCAGGCCGAAGAGGGCGGTGATGACTCCGACCAAAAACAGACCCACGCCGATGGAGACGGATTGAATTTTACCCGCGCCGCCGGCAGAAAGGTAGAAGTAGAAGAATCGCGCCAGCAAGCTGAATCCGGCCAGCAGGAAGGGCAACGCCAGATAAGAGAAGGTGCGCAACGGCTCGTAGAAGGCGTAGACGCGCAAGAGGGTGGCGGTTTGTTGCTTGATAAAGTGCCACATGTTGCGTTGCAGCCGCGACGGGCGGGTAGGTGGATTCGTCTCGATGGGGATGCTGGTGACGGAAAGGCCTTGTTTGCCGGCCTGGATGAGGGTTTCCAGGGTGTAGCTGTAACGGGTGAGAATGGTGAAACGGAGGGCGGCTTCGCGGGAGTAGGCGCGGAAGCCGCTGACCGTGTCGGGCACATTGAGGCCGCTCAGGTTGCGCACAAGTCCGCTGCCGAGGCGTTGCATCCGTTTTTTGAAGGGGGAAAAGTAAGGGGTGTGCTGGACCTGGCGGTCGCCGATGACAATTTCGGCCGAACCCGCCAACACGGGCCCCACCAAATCCGCGATGTACCGACCCGGATATTGATGATCGGCGTCGGTATGCACAATCACATCCGCCCCCAGGCGCAGACACGTCTCCAGACCTGTTTGAAACGCCTGCGCCAGACCGCGGTTGCGTCCGTGACGCACAACATGCGTCACACCGCAGCGCCGCGCCACAGCCACCGTCTCGTCTTGGCTGCCATCATCAATCACCAATGTTTCAATCACATCCAGGCCCGGCAAGGTTGTCGGCAGATCCGCCAACACCGCCGGCAGCGTGTCGGCTTCATTCAGGCAAGGTATCTGGATGATGAGTTTCATGGATAACGGCTAGAAAGGAGGGATTGGTGGCGGCCTCACCACAC
>JAYRVN010000106.1:0-3299 GCA_041918535.1 Chloroflexota bacterium | reverse complement strand
GTGAGTCGGTGAAGATACGTTATCGGCAATTATGCGGGGATTCGGCCGAACTCTCTGACGAACATTATCAGGGCGATTACATCCTTGACATCGCCCGCCGCCTGTATCACGCGCATGGCCGCGCTTTGCTGGACCAACCGGACGACTTCTTCGGTGAATATGCCAAGGCCGTTATCAGTGAGCAACAGCGCGCCAGCTTGCGCCGCGTTAACATCGTCCACGACGTGTACTACAACGAGCAAGACCTCTACACCTCCGGCCGATTAGACGAAGCGCTGGCAGCCTTGAAACACAACGGCTATGTCTACCAGACCGATGACGGCGCCCAATGGCTGCGCACCACGGCCTTCGGCGACGACCAGGATCGCGTTCTCATTCGTTCGGTGGATGGTCTGCCCACCTACCGGATGCCCGACATCGCCTATCACTTTCACAAAGCCCAACGCGGGTTTGATCTGGTGGTGGACATCTTCGGGCCGGATCATCATGCCGTCGCGCCCCAGGTGTTGATGGGCGTACAGGCTTTGGGCTTCGATACCGGCTTTGTCCACACCCTGCTGCATCAAATCGTCAACCTGATCCGCGACGGCCAAAAGGTCAAAATGAGTACACGGCGCGGCGTTTATGTCACACTAGATGAATTGGTGGATGAAGTCGGCTCGGATTCGGTGCGCTACTATATGCTGGCGCGTTCACCTAACAGCCATGTGGATTTCGACCTCAATCTGGCGGTGGAACATTCGGACAAGAACCCGGTCTACTACATCCAGAACGCCCATGTACGCTGCGCGGGCATCTTCCGCAAGTGGGCTGAGGCGGGCTTGCCGCCGCACGCCGACGACAATGCCGACTTGAGCCTGTTGACACATCCGGCGGAATTGGCCTTCTTGCGCCAGGCGTTGAAGTTGGGCGAAATCATTACCGGCGTCGCCCAAACCCGCGAGCCGCACCCCATCGCCTTCTATGCCTACGAACTGGCGACCCTTTTCCACACTGTCTACGAAGAGTGTCGCGTGTTGCATAGCGAAGTGCCGGACGACCTGCGTTTGGCCCGTCTGCGTTTTTACCGCGCCGCCAAACAGTTGTTGGCCCAGGTTCTCGGCCTGATGGGCATGTCTGCTCCGGAAGTGATGTAATCGGTCAGCCTTTAGTCACGCAGGACGCATTCTGCCTGCATCACACCCCACCCACCATGTCCCCGCTTGCACAGTATCGCCAGCTTGAGGCCCGGCTTAATAGCCTGATCGGGCCGATCAAGTTCAGCGCGGCCGTCAATCTCAAACTGGAGCGCATCACGCGCTTGCTGGAACTGTTAGACCAGCCGCACACCCGCTATCCCATCATCCACGTGGGCGGCACGTCGGGCAAAGGCTCTACCAGCGCCATGACTGCCGCCATGCTCTCGGCCGCCGGCTATCGGGCCGGTTTGCACACGTCGCCCCATCTGCAGATTCTCAATGAGCGCCATCAGATTGATGGACAGCCGGCTCCCACGTCCCATTTGCTGGCTTTGCTGGAGGAGATGTGGCCGGCGATTGAGCAGGTGGGAGATGAGATGCCGCAGTTTGGCCGCCCCAGCTATTTTGAGGCCCAGGTGGCACTGTCTTTCTTGTGGTTCGCGCGACAGGCGGTGGACGTGGCCGTGATTGAGGTGGGGCTGGGCGGGCGTTTGGATGCCACTAATGTTGTTCCGGCGCAGGTAGCGGTCTTGACCAACGTTGGTCTGGACCATATGGCGATTCTGGGAGACACGGTGGAGAAGATTGCGGCCGACAAAACGGGCATTTTCAAGCCGGGTCAGATTGTGGTGTCGGGCGTGACGCAGGCGTCGGTGCGCGCGATTGTGGCGGCGCGCTGCCGGGAGGTGGGCGCGGCGTTGCGGTGGGTGACGCCACCATTTTCGGCCGAACCTGCTCTCCTGGGCCCGTTCCAACAGCAAAATGCCGCCTGCGCCATTGCCGCGGCGCGCGCCTTCGACTTACGCCTGGGCGATGCGGCCGTGGCCGAGGGGCTGCGCCGCGCCTGGCTGCCGGGGCGGATGGAAAAGGTGCAAGATCGGCCGATTGTCATCCTCGACGGCGCGCACAACCCTGATAAAATGGCGGCGGCGGCCCAGGCGATGGACGCCCTCTACCCGGAACAGCGGCGGGTGATCGTGTTGGGACTGAAGTCTGACAAAGCAGTGGACGATGTCCTGCCGTTGGCGCTGGCGCGCGCGGCGGCGCTGGTGGCGACACAGTTTGAAGTCAAGGGATTGTGGAGTCCGATTCCGGCGGCCGATTTGGCGGCGCACGCCCAGGCCTTGTTCCCCGACCTGTCCGTGACGGTGGAACCGGACCCGCGCCAGGCGGCGCGGCAGGCGCTGGCGTTAGCCGGGCCGGACGACGTGGTATGGGTAACAGGGTCGCTGTATCTGGTGGGGGATGTGCGAGAGGAGTGGGTTTCGGCCGAATCGCTCATCCTTCAATTTGAGGCTGGTTAAGTGCATACCGGATTGTCCTCGGCCTAATACTTGTGTATGGTCTTGGGGAACTCGAATAGGCGTGTTTATAGCCTACTCCATGTTTCATCATTGGTCGTCAGTAACACCACTTGATGTTCCTGTACCAGGAACACGGAGTGAAAAGACATGGCGTCAGACACGGTTTGAAAATATTCTCGATACTGCTGAGGTAGGGCAAGGTGGAAAGTGTCGAGGAACAGGAGTATTTTAGGCTCTTTTATGTTGCCGAATTGATTATTGCTTGCCTTTCTCTCAAGGGCGTCTTGCACAATAGTGTGTAAGCGTTTTATGAACTCCGATGATTCAATCCAGCCACCATCAGAGAATTCGGCTACAACAAGCGGCACATCGTTTATCGTTTTGGTTACATCGCAGAGGAAGTGGTTGCCGTACCAAATTGGCTGGCGAAACCCATCCGATTCATGACCTTGAGCCTGTCTAATTCGAACAAGAATCTGGGTTTTCAGGAAGACCCTGATTGCATTTAGTTCATTACTTCCCTGAATTATTGGAGCATCAAAGCTGATAACATAAGTACCCTTCAATACCCCTTCTGATATCACGATGCCCTCAATCTCTTCAACCAGTTGACGACACCACGCTTCGTATGTTTTTTCCAAAACCCGGCCTGTTCCCAAAATGGTATCTCTTGTAACCTGGAATTGGGTTACCTCGACGGCGAACCTTGTGTTATTGATGGTCAGATAATAATCGGGTGGTTCGTTGCGTGGGCCGTCCTCCCATTCGATACCTTTGGTCTTGAGTACATTTGCCAAGAATTCGCTGAATCTTGATT
>JAYRVN010000105.1:0-30213 GCA_041918535.1 Chloroflexota bacterium | reverse complement strand
GCCACCGAGAGGACGCGGCGCGTGTGCACCGGCGGCGCGGGCCGAGGCGTTCCCACCTTGATCTCAGGCGCCGGCGCCGGGCGGGTTGCCTCAATGTGGATTGGCGGTTCAGGCGTCGGCTCGCGGGGCAAATCCTCCGGGCTAATGACCAGTCGCCCGCTCACAACCACATCCGGCGGCGCGGTTGAGGCCTCTTCCGGCCGAATGGTTACCGGCTCATTATACTCCGGATAGCGCACCGGGATGGGGGGGCGGAAATGGGGTGGTAAGGGGGCCAGGGTTTGCGCGGGCGGCGGCAACTCTTCCAAAGAGGGGACATGGCGGCCATCAAACGCCAGCCGTTGTGCCAGCCGGTCGCGTTCGGTGGGGCTAATTTGCGCCAGCCGCCGAATAAACTGCGCCGCTTGCTGCACAATCTGCCCGGCCGGGCTAAAAGGAGTCGGCGGCGCGGCCGGATCGAGTTGAGCCGGGTTGTAGCCATATTTCCAGGCATACGCCGTCATCGCCAGACTCAACCAGGCGACGCCGGCCGGCGCGCTCACCGCCGCCAGAGCGGCCGGTAATGCCTCCATAGCGGGCACACCGGCTAACCCGGCAGACTCCAGCAAGCTGCTCAAGGCTACCCGCAACAGGCCGGGTTCTTGCAGGCGGCGTTGGAAGTCGCCGACGGATGGCTCATCCAATGTTTGGGTGGCGTAGAACAGCGCGCGGGCGCGGGACTCCGTCAGGCTAGGCGTGGCGGGATTCTCGTCCATTTCCCGGCGCAACCAATCCAGCAGATACGCGGCCAGCGGTAAAAGCTGGTCGTCGCGGATTTTACTCATGAGAAGCAAACTCTTGCGGTCTATGTTCATGCTGCCTCGCTCGTCACGGGCCGGCAAGCCTGCGCCTGATGGCCGATGGCCGGCCGGGGGCCCGGCGCAAACTGCCTGGTAGCGCACATATCGGCTGCCTGCCGCTTAGTACAGCTTCATCTCAATCTGGTTCAGGCCTTCCCAGTTGCGCATCAAAGACTCTAGATCGGATACCGATTCCAGGTCGGGTTCCATGGCTGTGCGCAGGCTCGCGTCGTGCAAACGACGATCATGTTGGCGCAACATCGGCTTGATGAGGTGGTTATTGAAGTCGCGTTCGGTACGCGTGGCCTCCAGCCAGAAGAGCCGGCGCAGGCGCGGCAGCAGGTTGTCATCCGAGAACAGATCGTCAATGATCCGGTCGAAGACCTGTTGCGTCTTGCCCGCGATGGTTTCGAGCATGGCGGCGTAGCTGTTTTCATTCACCGCGCCGCCCGCCTGGTTGCCGCCACTGCCGCCGTCCAGGAGGTTGATGCCGAGTTCCTCTTTGGTTGTGGCCGGGGCTGGTTCATCCAGAATGCGGATGGCGATCTCTTCCTCGGCGGGAGGCGCAACCGGAGCGGCGGCGGCATTGGCGGCCGCCGGGGCTGATGGGGCGGGCATTTCCTGGCGCACGGCGTCCACGCCACGCAGGGCCACATCCAGCAGGCGTTCGTTGGTAGCCATGCCGAGTTGCTTTTCGCCTTCGATCAGCCGGGTATGGACGGAGCGTTCGGGGCGAACGAGTTCATACATGGTGGCTTGCTGGCATACCTGGCGGAACTGCTCGGCAATGCGGTCTATGAGGGCGTCGTAGGCGGATTCGGCCGAAAATGCATTCCCCGGCGCGTGGGGCAACGTGTAGGTGTAATCCTGGCCGTAGCCGGCTCGCACCAACCGCGCCTTGATCTCTTGATCGGCCAATGTGCGGCGCAACTCGTTGCTGATCACATCACCCAACTGCGGCATGTTTTCCGCCACGGCCTCCTGCATCGTCAGCTCAACCTGATACAGAATGCGTTTGATCGGCAGTTCAATCCCCGTCGTCCCCCAGATGAGATTATCGTAGGTCACATCTCGGTCATCCCAATGTTCCGTGCCGTAATTCTCCAAGAGCGACTCGATTTCCGCCTTGATGATCTCCTGCACCCGGTCTTTGATGCTGCCCAAAGTCGGGCGCAACAACCGACGGAAGCGCACATCATCATTATAGCGTTGGCTCACGTCAACCAGAGCCGTGTGAAAAACGCGCGGCAACTCCTTTTGATGGCGCTGCAACAAATTCTCGAAGCGGCGCTCCTGCAGCGCCTCCCAACTAATGTCAAAAGGAGGTTGGACATTATGGGCGGCCAGTTGTTTGGCATAGTGGGCCTTCAGGCCATCCAACGCGGTCCGCACCCGGCTTTCCACTTCGCGCAACTGACTGCGAATGCGCTCGGTGCGGATAAAATCAATCAAGCTTTCCCGCAAAGCCGGCACTTCGCTGAGTTTTAGCAGCGCGGCTTTGGTGTCCGGGTTCAACGGATCGGCGTCCACCGGCCCCAACTGATCGGCGAAGGCTTTGAGAATACGTTCCGTCTCCGTTTGGAACTCGTGGGGCGCGTTATCGGGATCAGTTACATACACAGCCGAGGGTGGCATCACCAGGAAATAGGGGCGGTTTTCGCGCCGTTCCCGGTAGCGATCCCAGTAATTGGGCGCGATGTGGCGGGTGACCTCTTTGATTTCTCGTTCAGCCTGAGGCAAGCCGCTGGTGAGACGGTCAAAGGCCTGCCGGATGTTGCCGCCATTGACGACGAGGAAGATTTTAGCCGCCGCCTCGTCCAGGTCAGCCCCGCGTAAGCCGCGCAAACGGTTCTCTTTGATCCAGTTGACGGCGGATAGCGACTTCATCTCGTCCACGCGCTGACGCCCGGCGTCGGTGACCAGCACGATCATGGCGTCCTCGCGCTTCATTTCTTCCAGCGTGATGGCTTCGTGCAGGCGCATCCCGGCGCCCAGGCCGGGCACATCCACGATGCGCAGGTAGCCGTTCATGAGCAGATTGGGCTGGTCTGTGCGCGGATGGATGCGGAAGGTGGCGGATTTCACCAATCGGATTTGGCGTTGATCACTGCCTTTGAAACCGTCTTCGCGCAGATGCTTATAAGCGTCGGCGTTGTCCAACGTGTATACCTGCGGCGCGGGCGCGCCGTTGGCCTTATAGATATCAATATGGTTTTCGTAGGTGCCGATGCAATCCAGCAGGATTTCAAAATATTCATCCTGCTCGGTTTTGGCGACATCCTGGGCGGCCTTGATCAGTTTGCCAATTTCCTGGCGGGCTGCGTCGCGTTCGCCATCGTTGGTGATGTTGAAGGGGGCCAATTGAGCCAACTGACACAGGCGACGCACGCGTTCGGCGAACTCGCGGCCTTCCCAGTAGCTCAGGGTGAGGGTTTCCGCTTCGCCCTCGGCGGCTTGTTCCAGGTAGATGATAGTGCCGGTGACGGCAGTGACAGCGCCGGCAGGCAGCAAGCTGCGTCCTAGCAGGGCGTTGATCAGGGTACTCTTACCCACGCCCGTGCCGCCAAAGAAGATCAGCGTATAGGTGCGCTGGCTCAAGATTTTTTGGGCTTCTTCCAGGTTGAATTGGGCATCGGGGACGGCTCGGATCAGGTAGTCGCGGCCGGCATCAATGGTGCGTTGTAGAGTGACCCAACGCTCAATCTGGGCCGGGCTGATAAAGGGCACACCGGCGAGGTTGGCGGTGAGTTCGGCGTATTTGTCGGTTGTCTCGGAAGCCATGACATTGTCCTTAACCAATGAAGTCTAAAACGGAGCATGGGGGCGTCAGGCGCGCCAACATTGCCGGCGGACGCGCGATCCACATGATCCAATGATAATAATTACGCAGGGGAGCGAAAAAGGTTGCAGAGGTTGCAGAGTGGGCGATGAATCGAGGCCGGGGAAAAATGGTTGGCGAGTTGGGATGGTTGACGCATTGGCGCGCTGGTGGGACAATCCGCTATTAGGAAGGAGGCTTCCCATGAGTGAAGGTGAGACCATCACACAGCCCGTTGAGCCGCGACGTCTCAGGACATTATTTTCGGCCGATTTCATGCTCCTGGCGCTGCTTGGGGCAATTATTTTGCTGGCGTTTGGCCTGGAAGCCTGGCTGCCTACACGCCCGACGCCGTTTTGGTTATTCTGGGCGGGTCTGGCGATGTCGCTCATACCGGCTCTGGCCTGGCTAACCTTTTTTTACCGACGCGACCGCCGCAGCCCGGAACCGAAAGCCCTCGTGCTGGAGGTGTTTATCCTGGGCGGATTATTGGCGGCAGCGGTCTCTCTCCCTTTATTGGAAGATGTCTTTCAGGTAGACACCTGGCTCAGCCGAAGCTGGCCCTGGTCTTATCTGCTAGGAAGCTTCTTGGTGATAGGTTTCACCCAAGAATTCCTTAAATATGCCGCTGTACGCTTCTCGGTCTATCATTCGCCCGCTTTCGACGAATTGACAGATGGCGTGATCTACGCCACCGCTGCCGGGCTGGGTTTTGCCACCGTACTCAACATCCACTTTGTCAATGTCTCCGGGGGCGCGGACCTGGGTCTGACTAGCGTCTGGATCGTGGTGAATTCGTTGGGCCATGCCAGCTTCGCCGGGGTAGCGGGCTATTTCTTGGGGCGCGAACGGTTTGAAAATCGGCCGATTGGATGGATGCCGGCCGGGATAGCCCTGGCGGCTTTGCTCAACGCCCTCTTCTTCAGCTTGCGCACCGCCCTCACGCGCGGCGGTTTCACCAGCCAGGGTAGCCCGACCAACGCCTGGATCGGCGTTGTTCTGGCCGGGCTTCTGGCGGGGGCCGTGACTGTGGGATTGGCGCGGCTCATTCGGCGAGATGCGGGCGTCGTCTTGGGCGAACCGCCGACTACGATCGGGGAGGCAGGATGAATACACCGCCGATAAGACCTCAAGCGCGATTATCTGCGCTCCTGGTGCTGTTGCTCACGCTGGCCGCGCTCGGACTGGGTTGGTTGGTCAAACTCCAGGTTGAAGGGCCGGCGCGGATCGTTTCGCAGGCCGGCATTTCTCTGGCCGTGCCGTCGGGTTGGGCGGTGACGGCCGGGCCGCCCGGTCAGCTTCTCGTTTGCTGGAATGTGCTCGCGCCGGAGCATCGCTGTAGCGTCAGTTTACTGCCCTCAGGCGAGGATGTGAGCCTGGCGACAGTGGCTTCGCAACGGCAGTTCCAGCGCGGGGCCACGCTCAGCCATTTCCGCGTGCTTGACCAGACGCCCGTGCTGGTGAAGGGACGAGAAGGGTATAAGGTGGCCTATGCGTTTGTAGACCCCGGCGCGACCGGACAGTTGCCGGTTGTGGTGGAGGGGGCCGAGTATTATTTTCCGCTAGAAGGACAGGTCGTGGTACTGAATTTTGAGGATAACGCTGCCACGTTTGAGCAATCGTCGGCGGACTTCCAGCGGATGTTGGGCTCGATCACGTTTGAAGAGACCGGGCGCGGGGAGGGAAACTGATGCGTACACATTGGCGAATCTGGCTTACCGGCGCGGTTTTGCTGCTGGTGATGTTAGCCTGTGGCCCATCCGGCCTGGTTATCGAAGTGACTACGACGCCCTCGCGCCCGCGCGTAACGCCGTATGGCATGCGGCCGACGTACATTGCGCCTGAACAGGAATCGGCCGAATCCACTCCCCCCACGTCTCCCAACCCGGTCACTCCCACCGATGGCTCCAGCGCGCTCTCCGGCGCACAGCGCCAACGCCTGGCCCTGGCAACCGTCCATATCGCCTTGCTCAAACGCAGCCGGGGCGGTTACAGCGCCATCGGGTATGGTTCCGGCACCATTCTTAGCCCGGACGGCCTCATCCTGACCAATGCCCACGTAGCTAACCCGGCCTCCCAGGGCAGCCCTGAATATGAACCCGACGCTCTGGGTATCGCCATTATCCGGCAAGAGGACGAACCGCCCGTCGCCACCTATCTGGCGCGTGTCCTGGCGGTAGACAGTCAGTTAGATTTGGCTGTGTTGCAAATCACCAGCTACCTGGATGGCTCTCCTGTGCAGCCCAACGATCTGCAACTGCCCTATGTCGAGGTCGGCGATTCCGATCAGGTGCACCTGGGCGACAACCTCTACATTTTCGGCTTCCCTGGGATCGGCGGCGATACCATCACGTTCACACGCGGCACCATCGCCGGCTTTTCCAGCGAAGCGCAGATCGGCAGCCGCGCCTGGATCAAGACCGATGCCACGATTGCCGGCGGCAATTCCGGCGGGCTGGCGGTGGACGACTCTGGCCGCATTGTCGGCGTGCCCACGCAAGCTTCGTCGGGCAACACCAACGAAGTGGCCGATTGCCGGGTTGTGCAAGATACCAACGGCGATGGCGTGCTCAATGGGCGAGACACATGTATTCCGATTGGGGGGTTCATCAACTCTTTGCGACCGATCAATCTGGCTAAGCCCTTAATTCGGTCGGCCCAGGCCAACGTCGGCTACACCAGTCCCGTCAGCCAGGGCGACACAGGCGCGGGCCTCTTCACCTTTCGCGCCTGGTCGGCCGATTATGATGCGCAAGGCTGTCCAACCGCTCCGGTCAATAGCTTCCCCTCCGGGGCCGACCAGATCACCGCCGTTTTTAGCTATGAGGGTCTGACTGACGGCCAACCGTTCCGCTACTCCTGGTTGGTAGATGGTGAGAAAGTCACCGACGATCAGTTTGAATGGAATGCCGGCAGCCGCGGAGAGTGTTTCCCGATCTGGTTGCAGAATGAGGGCGGGTTGGTAGACGGCGCGTACACCGTTTTGCTGTATACGGGCGATAGTTCGTCGCCGGTCGCGCAGGCTGAGGCGATCGTCGGCGCGGTCGCGGCGCCGGTTACCGACGGCGTCCAGGTGGAAGGCGTGGTCAGCGATGCGAATTCCGGCCGGGGCATCCAGGGCGCAATCATTATTGTCCTCCAGCCCGGTCAATCCGTAGACACCTGGCTGGAAGACCCGCAGGAAGATGGGGTCTTTTCGGCGACTGAGGCGGGGCGCGGCGGGCAATATACGTTGCCGGATTTACTGCAACGCGGCGTGCGTTACGAGGCGGCGGTGATGGCCGACGGCTATGTTGAAGAGACGGGCTATCTCGAATTTGACCAATCCGACGGAGACATCGTGCAGATTAATGTGGCCTTGAACCGTTAGGCGACGGGTCGGTTCTGCAACATTGGCCGGGAAGGCGCGTAAAGAGCATGGCAGGTGAAGCGGATCGGGAATCGGCCGAAATTACCCACCTGCCCTTTGACATTCACTCAACACCTGACCCAGCCATCATGGGGAGATATTTATGCGTATCATACTCTACTTAGGCAAAGGCGGCGTCGGCAAGACCACAACTGCGGCGGCGACGGCGCTGCGTAGCGCTGAACTGGGCTTCAAAACTCTTGTCGCCAGCACCGACATTGCCCACAGCCTGGCCGACTCCTTTGATCTGCCGCTCGGCTCCAAGCCCACCCGCATTGGCGATAATTTGTGGGGGCAGGAGATCAGCGTCATCGCCGACATTTTCGACTACTGGGACACCGTGCAAAACTTTGTGTCGGGCATCATGGTGAACTCGGCCGGCATCAATCGCGTTGTTGCCGACGAGCTATCCGCTATCCCCGGCATGGATGAAATCGTCAGCTTATTACACATCAACAAGCAGGCTCGTGACGGAGCCTTCGATCGGGTTATCATCGATGCCGCCCCGACGGGCGAGACCATTCGCCTGCTGACGATGCCGGACACGTTTCGTTGGTATGCCGCCCAAGCTTTGCGGTTGCAAGGGCCGGTGACAAAGATGTTGCGCCCGCTGGCCGGCAAGCTGTTAGCCGGTCCGGCTGAGGTGATCAACGCCCTGGAACGCCTGGATGAGGGCACCAAGGAGCTGCGGATTATCTTGAGCGATCCGGAAGTGACCAGTTATCGGGTGGTTGTGCAGCCGGAGAAGATGGTGGTGCGCGAAGCGCAGCGGGCGGTGAGTTATCTGGGGCTGTTCAACTATCCGGTGGATAGTGTGGTGATTAACCGGGTGCTGCCGGATAATCCGAACGAGGGCGAGTTCTACCGGGCGCGGTATGAGATTCAGGCCCGATATATGCAGTATATTGAGGACACGTTTCGGCCGATTCCCTTGTGGATTGCCCCCTACTATGCGCATGAAGTCGTCGGCGTGGCTGCGCTGGCCCAATTGGCCCGCGACTGCTTTGGCGACCGCGATCCCGGCGAGATATTCTATCGGGGCGCGGTGCAAGAAGTGGTAGAACAAGAGAACGGCATCTTCCTGCTGCGTATTCCGCTGCCCTTCGTCAAGGGCGGCGATGTGCGTTTGCGTAAGCGCGGCGATGAATTGTTCATCACCGTCGGCAACTTCAAGCGCGAAATGATCTTGCCCCATGTCCTGGCGAAACGGCGTGTTGAAGCCGGTCGGCTGACGGAGGGGGTGTTGGAGATAGCCTTCTTGCCCCCGGAGCCGGTTCCGCAAACATAACGCTCCCGGCGCGCAAGCGACAACGGTTGCAACTTTGCCTGAAAGCCTGCGTAGAGTGTGGTAGTAACCGGATGCTAGAGGTGAAACCATGACCGACAAAGGCAATATCCAATCCGATCTCCGTCACGCATCTAATCCTGCCGCGATCATCGGCTTCGTGCTGGTGGCGGCGGGCGCGCTGGCTTTGCTGGCGAACCTCATGGATGTGTCTTTCGGCCGATTTCTTTGGCCGTTATGGGTCATCATCCCCGGCCTGCTTTTGCTGATCCCCGCCGTGCGCATGCAAGCCGGCCAACCCGAGCCGCTGGCTTTTCTCGCCATCCCCGGCGCGGCTGTTTTGGCCGTCGGCGGCTTACTATTTTTAACGAACGCCTTCAACTATTGGCAAGGTTGGGCCTATCTCTGGGCGCTCATCCCCTTGAGCGTTTTGTGGGGCGTGAGCTTCGCCCAGCGCTACCAGGCCGACGAATCAACCCGGCGTTCGCTGCGCGAGGCCCGGCGCGTGATGATCTGGATTACTTTGGCCTTCGCCGTATTTTTTGAGCTGTTTATCTATCATCAACCCCTGGGTCAATGGTGGCCGGTGTTGGTGATTCTTTTGGGCGTGATACTGGTTGCGCGCAACCTGCGCGCGGGATAAGACGGCCTGACCCGGTTCCCTGGTGACCGTTACACGTCTCATGACAAGAGGTTGACCCATGTCAGAAGCGATTAAGATTGAGAAGGAAGAACTGCCCCGCGAAGAAACGCAGCAAGAAACGTTGCACGTCGCCTCCGATCAGGTGATGTCTACCATCAAGCGGCTACTCAAAGAGGCCAACGTGCGCCGCCTGGTGGTCAAGAACGCCCAAGGGCGCACGCTCGTGGAAGTGCCGGTGGCGTTGGGGGCGGTTGGCATGTTGATGGCGCCGTTCTGGGTCGGTTTGGGGGTGGTGGTGGCGTTGGTGTCGGATTGTTCCATTGTGGTGGAGCGCGTTGTAGACGAGCCGCCGACCAAAGTCTGAGCGCCGGTTTTCCCCGCCTAGAATCTAGCAGGCGCTGCGCACAGGTCCTTGTGGGCAGCGCTTAGGCTTTGGGCAGCAGTGAGAAGGGGGTTAGAATCGGCGAGCCGGGTTGTGGGGGAATCGGCCGAATTCGTATAATCCCTCTGAACGCATTTTAATTCAAGTGCACAGTCGGCAGCCGGACCCGTCGGCTCAGGCTGTCAAGGAATCGTCTATGTCAATCTGGTGGATGATTGGCGGCTTTGTTCTCGTTCTCACTCCCATTATCATCATCCATGAACTCGGTCATTTTTTCACGGCCAAACGCTTCGGCATTCGCGTGGATGAATTCGGTATTGGGTTTCCCCCCCGCGCCGTCACCCTGTTTGAACGCGGCGGCACAGCCTATTCCCTAAACTGGATTCCGGTGGGTGGCTTTGTGCGCCTGGCCGGTGACGATGATCCTAACGTGCCCGGCGGCCTGGCGGCCGCTTCCAAGACGGCGCGCCTTAGCGTCCTGGCGGCAGGATCAGTTGCAAATTTCATCCTGGCCTTTTTCATCTTGTGGGGCGCGTTTATGATGGGGCCGCCCACGTATGATGAGTCGCGCATTTCCATCTCGTCGGTGTTTACCGATAGCCCCGCTCAGGCCGCCGGCTTTCAAACCGGCGACATCTTTGTGAGTGTGGATGGGACGCCGGTGACAACGACGGATGCTTTGGTTCTCGCCATCCGCCAACATGCCGGGCAACCGCTGGAGGTTGTGGTTGAGCGCGATGGTCAGTTGACGACGTTGACGGTGACGCCGCGCTTGAATGACCCCAACGATCCCCAAACCGGCTCCATTGGGACAGGCTTGAGTAATCCCCCCACCGGCGAGCGCCGCTCCTTATCGCCGGGAAAGGCGGCGGTGGAATCCGTCAGCACCATGTGGCGCGTGTTGGTCCTGACCATCAAGGCGCCGGGAATGCTCATTCGCGGTCAACTCACGGCCCAGGAAGCGCGGCCTATCGGCGTTGTGGGCATGAGCCAACTCATCGGCTTCCAGGCGCAGGCGCGTGATTGGTTTGGCCTGTTCTTCTTTGCCGGGCTGATCAGCGTCGGCTTGGGATTCACCAACTTGCTGCCCATCCCGGCGTTGGATGGCGGTCGCATTCTTTTCGTCTTGCTGGAAGCGATCCGCGGCCGCCGTATTGAGCCGCAGCGCGAAGGCATGGTTCATCTGGTGGGTATGCTGCTGTTGCTGGCTTTGATGGCGCTGCTCATCGTGCAAGACATTGTCAATCCTGTCATCCCTTTCTGAACAAGCGCGTCCCATAACCTCCCGCCGCCAGCCGGGGCACTTGCCCTGACTATGGTCTGCGGGAGGTTTTTTTATGGGTCACAGATGGCGGATGTTTCGGCAGGTGTCGCCGCTTGAATCAGCGCCGGTTGCCCCGAATCGGCCGAAACTATGTTCAGGTCGTGATATTGGCCGAGCGGACTGCGCCAGGCCAAACGAAAGCTCCAGCCCGACCATTGCCAGACGGCGAGAGTCTGACCCGAACTGTCGCTATGCTCTTCGATGACGACTAACTCCTCCACCTGGTCGCCGTCAATATCCCCCACAGCCAGTTCCCGAATGGGATCGTTCACCGGACGCCCGCCCCAGAGCAGTTGATAAGCGCCGCCGCGATAGCCGATGAGATAAGGCTGACTGCGTTCGATGCCTTGAGCGTCAGCGCGGAAGAGCGCTAACATCAACTCCGTTCGCCCATCGTCGTTGGGATCGCCCAGGTCTGCATCCACTACCCGCCACGTCGGCGGCGATTGCCAGACAGGTTGCCCTGCCTGATAGATGGTGATGTGGTCGCCAACGCGCCGCGCCACTTCCGGCCGGCCGTCGCCGGTGAGGTCGCCCGCTCCTCCCCAGAACAACCCGCTGCCGGCGGCCTGGGAAAGCGCCGGGGTTGCCTGGCAGCCATCTTCGCGGCAGACGAAGCTCAGTTGGGTATCGGCTTGGCGCTGGGCCGCCCAATCGGCGGCGCGCTCCGGCGGCAACAGGCGGGGCCGCCGACCGGCGGCGACGGGCAAGGCCTGGGCCGCGCGCACGCCGCGCCGGTCGAGCCAAAGCCGCAGCGCCACACCTGGGCCGGTTTCGGCCGAATCCTGATCAAACACGAAGTTGCCCAGGCTATAGGCCACCAACCGCCCGCAAGACGGCGTTACCACCGCTTGGGCCACGTGGGGATGCTGGCCGAGGATCACATCCGCTCCGGCGTCGAGCATGGCCTGCGCCATGGCCCGCTGCACCGCCTCCGGCTGACGTTGGAACTCGCGGCCCCAATGCACGCTCACCACCAACACATCCGCCTGCGCCCGCGCGTCCGCGATGGCCGCCGGCCCGGTCACGGCGTCCCAGGTGGCGCGAGGATCTGTGACCGCCGGCGCGGATTCGGTAACGGCATTGAAAGCCAGGAAGGCTAGACGCAGGCCGTGGCGGGTGAGAAAGACCGGGGTGGGGGGCGACCCCAGGCCCAGGGGGATCAGGCCGGCGCGGCGCAGATTTTCGGCCGATTCCTGGAAACCGGTCACGCCGCCATCCAGCGCATGGTTGTTCGCCAGACTCAGCAAGTCAAACCCGGCGCGGGCCAGCCGCTCGCCGCTGTCGGCCGGGCTGAACAATTGATAGATGGCCGGTTTGTCCGGCGCGGGCATCGGGTCGGTCGGCAGGGAAGATTCCAGGTTGCCGAGAGTAAAATCGGCCGAATCCAACCACGCCGCTACCAACCCCAACGGCGCCGCTTCATTAGCGACCCCACGCCCCAAGAAGATATCTCCCACCGCCAATAGCGTCACCACCGGCTCGTCGGGGAGCGTCGCCGGTTCATCGCGCCGGTAGAGCCAGGGGTAGCCGCTCAAATCGGGCCAGCCAGAGGCTATCGGCTCGGCCGCCGATAGCAGCCAGGCCGATAGCCCGACTAACGCCACAATCAGGCTGTCCCTGCGCCGGATCATCCTGCCGCCTCAACCCTCCAAGCGTTCACCCACTGTTTTCAGGGTGTCCACTCCGGCGGCTGATTGGCCGTGACCACATTCGCCACCACCCAGCCGGTCCAGCTATTCGCGTCCGCTTGCAAAGTATAGGTGACATCCAGCGTGTAAGGCCCGCGCTGATTGGTCGCCTGCGGCTCCGCCGCACAATCGCCCGGGCAATCCGTGAAGCGGTACAAGGCATCTTGCCAGGTCTCGCGCACTGTCACGACGGCCAGCGCCTCGGATTGGCGATCAAACGAGCGATAGGTGACGCCCAGCCATTGATGGCCGATAAACTGGTTGTCGGCCTGTAACTGGGCAATCTCGGCGCCGAGTTGTTGCCGCACTGCCGCGCTCACGAGCGAAGGTTGGTATTCCACGCTCAGATTCCAGAAGACCTGACTCAAGTCTGATTGGTAGCTGTAGATGGTGCGCTGGAACTCGGTGAACTCCGTTTCGGGGGTGAAAAAGCTGCTCGTCCAGGCCGGCAACTCCGGCGCTTGCCCGGCGTTTAGCATGGCGCGCCACTTCTCGTCGCTCAGGCGGTCATTTATCGGCCAGGCAAACTCATAGTAAGCGAAAACGCCGCCTTTGACTACCTGGAGATAGATGGAACCATCCTCAGCCGTCAGGGGCGCGACGACATAAATCTCATGGATACGTCCCACGCCTTCTTCCAGCACGTTACCGTTCGGGTCTGTAGCGACATCGGCCACCACGGCCGCTTGCGGCTCCTCGTCCAGTACCGGCACACCACCCTCACCCTCCGAATCGGCCGCCGCCATAGTCAGGTGTTCCAGCTCGCCGCCGTAGAAGCGGATTAGATAATACTGCTCTTCCGTTAACGGCTCGCCGCGCAATTCCTTTTCGGCCATTGCCTGAAAGGCTACGGCCAGGTCGTAGACACGCTGCAAGCTGGCGGCATCCTGTTCGGAGAGCAGGCTGCGGCTGTTAAGACCATCAATGGTCATGCGCGTCAAGCCGGCCAGGCGGGCAAAGAATTCGGGCACGGGTTCCACATAGCCATTCAGTCGGCGTGGGGTGGGGGCCTGGCTGCCGCCGCCGCCCAATTCCGCGTAGACTTGCTTGGCATAGAGGATGGTGTCATGTTTCAGTTCCGTCCAGCTGCCCAGACAAGTGTTGAGTTGTTTGTCTAGCCAGACCGTGGAACGCATAAACTGCGGATAACCCGCCTCATCAGTCGGCGCCAGCAAAGGTTGGAAGGTGTAGAGCCAGGTCGTGTAGAGCGTTTCCGTCCAATCATTCAGCTTGAGGCCATCCACCCAGGCGCGCATGGCGTTCATTTGCTCAGGGTAGTTGGCGTATTGGGTCTCGCCCATCTCGTCCAGCAGCGTATAGGCGCGGTCTGAGCCAAGCGCCGCCATAACATCCAGGCCTTTGGGCAACAGGCGCGGCACTTGCGGCGTGCCGACGTTGCGGTAGATGAGCTGGCGGAAGATGTAGGCGTCCGGCACAAAGCGCTGGCCCATGAAGCGGAAGCCTTTGGTGTTGAGCGCTTCATCCTGATCAACGCTGATCACCAGGCCGAGAATGCGCGGCGACGGCAACTGATAGGCGGACTCGATGAACACGTTGAGCTTGTTGTCGTCGGCCAGATCGGTTGGGGCCGGTTTTGCGCCATAGACGGCTTCCATCACGTCCAGGTATTGGAAAGCGGTCAGGTCATCGCTGCGCCCGACAAAGAAGACGGTGGGGTTGTAGAGGTCTAGCCAGGCATTCAGCGCCGGCCGATTATTGACCTGAGCCTGACGCAAAGCATTAACCAGGAGCAGCGCGGCGCGCGTTTCATCGCGGCCCACGCTCAGGTTTTCGGTCTTGAGGCGGAAGGTCATGCGACCATACCACAGCATGCTTTTGAAGTAAGCGGTAAGCGCTTCGCTGCGGGTATAGTGGCCGCGTGGGACGTACTGGGTGTAATCCTCGCCGAATTTGAGGCCGGGGAAGAGGGGAGAGGGGAGAACGCCGGCGGCGGCGTTGATTTGGGACAATTCGGCCGAAACCAATTCCTGCGCATAGTCCGGCACAGCCACGGTCGGGTCCAACAACTGACTGCCGACGCCGATGAACGCCACCGTGCGTAAGGCCGCCTCCGCCCAGGGTGTCTGTTTCAGCTCCTGGTACTGCCTGTCGGTTTGCGCCAACATCGCCGCGTTCAGATCGCGCAGCAAGGGGATGAAGCCGCCGGTTTCGGCCGAACGCAGCACCTTATCGAAGAGCAGATGGTAGACATGCAGCAACGAATCGCTGGTGACAAAGGGCGGTAGATTGCTGTAGCGCAGCTTCTCGTAAACAGTAAAAAACTCCTTTTCGACGCCGGGGCTAACTGCCACGCCCGATTGGCCCAGGCGCGTAATTTGATCGGCCGAAAGCACAAACGGCACAGTCACATTGCTCAGATCGGGCGCGATGGGCGCGTGGGTGATAGCGGGCGCGATGTTGGCGCGCGGCGCTTCAAAGACAGCAAAAGCCGGTCGCGCCCGCGCCGGAACTTCCACCGGCGCTACTGCTGTGCCGGTAGGCGGCAGCGTGGGCGGCGTCACCGGCGTGCTGGTGGCTTGTGGCAACGGGATGGTCGGCGAGGCTACGGGGGGCAGGGTGGCTGGTGGAATGACGGTGGCGATGGGGGGTAGTGTGGGTACAGGCGTTGCTTGGCGACAGCCGCCGGCGGTCAGGGCTAACATCAAACAGCCGGCGCAAAGGATAAGAAGGCGCGAGTATCTTCGCATAGCTAATGTCCTCACAAGAAACCAATGGCCGGAACTGAGAATCGGCCGAATCACGGCCAAGACAGCGCCGGCATACGTAGTTTGGGGTCAATGAGTGCTCCAACGACCAGGCAATAAACCGGCCTTCCCCATTGCACACCTTGACAAAACACACTTCCCCCCTTATACATATTAGGCCAGAGGCTCATTTGAAACTAGCGACAAATGTCATCTGGCGTTATGATAAATGTCATCTGTCAGGCAGAACGGCATAAGGAGTTAGCCATGGTATGGCGCTGGGTGAGTCGGTGGTTGGTTGTAGTCCTGATCGGTGTGCTGAGTGTACCGGCGCTGGCAGTAAATTCGGCCGAATCCGGCCCTGTCTATGCCGTAGGCGATTTCTTGCTTCAATGGAGCCCTCTTTTACGCCAACTCACCATCACCGGGGCGGATCACACGGTTTGGGCCAGTCAGCCTGGCGTTCCCTTTTTGCACGCCGGTCTGGCCGAACTAGACGTCAGCGAGAACAGGGGCTCCTTTTTGGTTGACGAGCACATTCTCGACTTATGTGATGAGCAAACTGTTGCCGACGTTGTCCCCGGTTCTGATCGGCTGACCCTCACCGGCCGCCTCTCTGGTCGCCGCAATGCTGCCTGTGAAACTGATTACACGCTGGTTTTTACCGCGCCCTTACCCGGCCATCTAGCTTTTGACCTGCAATTCAACACGCCGCAAATCAACTATATCGAGTTAACCTATAGCGCCGAGGCGGATGAGGCTTTCTATGGCTTCGGCGAACAATTCTCCTATGTCAACCTCAGAGGTCAATCCGTCCCCATCCTGGCGCAAGAAGGCGGCATCGGACGCGGTCACCCCCTCATCACGCCCATCATTGAACTGGGTTCGCCCGGTTCCGGCGGTACGCCCCTCACCACTTATGCCCCCGCGCCTTACTATCTCACCAACCATAACCGCTCCCTCTTCCTGGAGAACACCGAATACGCAGTCTTCGATTTAACCGCCTCTGACCGAGTCACGCTGCGTCTTTTCGCGCCGACCATGCGCGGTCGCATCCTGGCCGGTCACAGCCTCCTCGAACTTATCACACAATTCACCGCCCATGCCGGACGCATGCCGGCTTTGCCCGATTGGTTCAATCATGGGGTTGTGGTCGGTTTACAAGGTGGCAGTCAGAAAGTCCTGGATGTGCTCACCCAGTTGCGCTATCGGCGTACACCTGTGGCCGCCGTCTGGTTGCAGGATTGGGTGGGGCGCCGTGAGACGCGGGCCGGTTCACAACTCTGGTGGAATTGGGAAGTAGACTACAGCCTGTACCCGGATTGGGACGAGATGCGCGCCCAAATCGAGGCTGCCGGCGGACGTCTTTTTTGTTACCTCAATCCCTACCTGGTCGATGTCACCCATAACCGCGCATATCCGCCTCGCCGCGATCTGTATGCCGAAGCGGTGGACAACGGCTATGTTGTCCTGAACCAGCAGGGCGAGCCTTACCTGATCAGCAACACCACTTTCGATGCCGTCATCCTTGACCTAACCAACCCGGCGACGGTCGCCTGGTTCAAGCAAGTTGTCAAAGATCAACTTCTCGGTGAGGCCGGTTGTCGGGGTTGGATGCATGACTACGGTGAAGGCTTGCCTTTTGATGCCGTTTTGCATTCCGGCTTGTCGGCCGCCCAATATCACAACCAATTCCCGGTTGATTGGGCCAAACTCGCCCACGATGTAGTGGCCGAAGAAGGTCTGTCTGATGATGTGGTCGTCTTCAATCGCTCCGGTTTCACACGCTCACCCGCATACAGCCGTCTCTTTTGGGAGGGCGATCAGCTCGTCACCTGGGATGCCTACGACGGTCTGCAAAGCGCGCTGATCGGGTTGCTCACCGGGGGCTTCTCCGGGCTGGCGCTCAACCATAGCGACATCGGCGGCTATACCAACGTCACCATTCAGGACATGGGGTTCAATCGCAGCCAGGAGCTGCTCTTGCGCTGGATGGAACTCAGCGCCTTCACCCCGGCGTTTCGCACCCACGAAGGACTACAGCCGGAAAACAACGCCCAATTCTATGACAACGATACCACGTATGCTGCCTTTGCCCGGATGGCTAAAGTCTACGCGGCCCTGGCCTTCTATCGAGATGCGCTCTATACCCAATCACAGACACAGGGTTGGCCGCTAGCGCGCCACCTTGTCCTGTACTACCCGGATGACGAAATCGCTGCCAACCTGAACGATGAGTTCCTGCTGGGGTCTGAGTTTCTGGTGGCGCCAATTGTAGATGAGTTGTCGTCGTCGTTGGCCCGTCGCCAGGTCTATTTCCCGGACGCGAATGCGACGACTTGGGTCAATGTGTGGACATGCGAGCATTATGGGCTTGCGCCCACAGCGATGCCCGCGGAGGAATTACCGCACAGCCAACCCAATGCTGGAGCGTGGGAATGGGTGGCCGCGCCGTTGGGCCAGCCGCCCGTGTTTTACCGGCAGGGTTCGGCTGTTGGCGAGATGTTTGTGCGCCAATTAGTAGCTGCCGGCCTCTTGGAGCATGGTTGCCTGACTCCGCGCACCTTTCTGCCCTTCGCCCGCCAATAGAGGTTGTCGGCCATGCTGCCGCTCGGCTTTTATCCACCCTGACTCTGAACGCAGCCCGGCTCAGAAAATCGGCTGCTCCCATAAGCCGGTCTGCCTGGATTAACGCTGTCTCGATTGTGCCGGATATCGTAACCGCTCCAGCGTAACTTGAGGTAAGATAGCGCCGCTCCTGGGTAGCAGGATGTGTGAGGAGATAATGAAGAAAGGCAAGCCCCAACTCTCATTTACGCAGGTTTTGGACGGATTATTTCAGGGTGATCAAATCGATATCCCGCTTGTATATCGTCTTTCAGATATTCTGCCGGCTGAGCTGGAGCAATTCTCCCGACGTTGGCCTGGCATTGCCGATGATCGCCGCCGGGAGCTTGTCCAACACATGGCCGATATCAGCGAGGAGAATTACGAAGTTGATTTTAGCCAGGTATTAGGTGTCTGCCTGGAAGATAAACTGCCCGCGGTTCGCAAGATAGCGCTCGATGGTTTATGGGATACAACCCGTGTCGGTTTGGTGACGCCGATCATTGCTTGCATGAGCGAGGATCCCGAGGTAGGTGTACAGGCGGCTGCCGCGCGGACATTGGCGCATTTTATTCTACTGAGCGCTTGGGGTCAGATTGCCCGACCTGTGGCCGATCGCGTGGTGGCGGCTTTGTTATCTGTTTACCACAACGTGAGTCGCGCTCCCGCCGTCCGGCAGGCTGCTCTTGAAGCGTTGGGCGCTTCAGATCATCCCGATGTCCCCGATTTGATCGCGACTGCGTATGAGACGAATCAAGTTGAGTGGCAAATGAGCGCCCTCTATGCCATGGGTAACAGCGCTGATGTGCGTTGGTTAGAAACGGTGCTAGGCGAGTTAGAAAGCCCTGACGCGGAAACACGCGCCATCGCTGCGCGCGCTGCCGGAGAAATCGGCCGATCCGAAGCCATTGACCCTCTGCTTGACCTCGTCTACGATGAAGACGCAGATGTTCAGACAGCCGCCATCAAAGCCCTGGGACAAATCGGCGACGAACACGCCCTGAAAATTCTCAACAGGCTAGCTGAAGACGAAAACCTGGAACCCTTTTACGACCTCATAGACGAAACCCTCGAAGAAATGGACTGGCGGCAGGGACCATTGGACTTGCTGAACTTTGATCCGGGTGACGAAGACGAACGCAATGACTAACCGACTTCTCGCCCGGCATATCATTTGCCGCCGCCCCGCCTCACCCGCCGTCACTCTCCATCCGCGGCCTGACGCCTTGGGTTTATGACCACCGCGCTGGACGTATTTGTCAATAATATCCTGCCCATCTTCCTGGTGGCGGGTTTAGGCTTTGCCTTGCGCCGGGTATGGCAGGTTGACAAGCAAGCGATCTCGCGGGCCGTTTTCTACGTACTCAGCCCATGCCTGCTTTTCTCCTCTTTGGTCAATGCGGTTGTGCCGCCCCAAGAACTGATTCGGCTGGCCTGGTTTGCCGTCATCAGTCTCAGTTTGATGGCCGGCATCAGTTGGGTGGTGGGGCGCGTGCTGCGTTTTCAGCCGGAGGAGACAGCCGTGCTAATGCTGGCTGCCATGTTCAGCAACTCAGCCAACTATGGCTTGCCCCTCAACCAACTGCGCTACGGCGAGACCGGCGTTGCCCACGCTATTCCCTATGTCATCGTCAGCACCGTCCTCGTCTACACAGTCGGTGTGCTGATTGCCTCGGCCGGGCGGCGTCCCTGGCGCGAAGCCTTGAGCGGCCTGGCGCGGTTGCCCATCCTCTATGTCGTCGTGGTCGCCCTAATTATCTATGGATTTCAGATCAAGTTACCGTTGTTTTTCATTCGGGGCGTCAAGTTAGCTGGAGACGGCGCTTTGCCCGTTATGCTTCTGGTCTTGGGTATGCAAATGGCAGACATACGTCAGATCGCCCGCTGGCGTTTGACAATACCTGCTGTGGCTATGCGTTTGGTGGTTGGCCCGGTAGCGGGGGCATTGACGGTGTTGGGACTGGGCCTAATGGGCCAAAGCCGGGCTAGCTCGCTACTGGAAGCCAGTATGCCGATAGCGGTAGTCACAACGATTCTGGCAACAGAATATGATTTATACCCGGAAGCGATCGCGGGCATGGTGGTGCTCTCCACCTTACTCAGCCCCTTCACAATAACGGCTGTCATTCAATGGTTTGGTATTTAGCCCCGCCCAGTCATGGCTTTGGGGCGCGGGATTCGATTAGTGGAAGAGGGGTAATTTTGGAAAATCAGACCGAGCAAATTCATGTTTTAGTTCAGCAAGGGACGCGTTTGCTGGCGGCAGGCCGATCGGCCGAAGCGACAACCATTCTAGAGCGCGCTTACGCCTTGAATAGGGATCATTTTGATGCCGCCCTAAACTTGAGCGCCGGCTATATCTTGACACGCCGATTCGGCCAAGCCGCGTCCATCCTGGAGGCGTTGGCTGAACGCGATCCGGAAAACCCCATGGTTTGGACCAACCTGGGCGCAGCCTATTTGGGCAACCCGATTCTGGCCACCGACGATAAACAGCGGCAAGCTGTCCGGGCGTTCCGGCGGGCGTTGGAGATCAATCCCCTGGCGCCCAATGTTGCTTACAATCTGGGTCTGATCTATCGGGATCGCCACGAGCAGGATGAGGCGGTGCGTTGGTTTCATCGGGCGCTACAAGCCAATCCCAACGACCAAGATGCGCGTTACTGGATTCGGAAACTGCACAATGATGCGCAATAAGCTGAGGATATGTTGCCTGACCTTATGTTGGTTGCTTATTAGCGGGGTCGCGCAAGGATCGAATCGGACAATGCCGCCCGCATCGGGCATTGCGCCGGCGAGCGAGGGCATCCCCACGCGGTCGTATTACCTGCCGGTGGTTTTCCATGACGATTTGCGCAATTCTCCGAAGAAAGGGTTGGTCTATTACCCGTATTATGCGCCGGTTGAGCCGCGTTTCAACATTAGTTGGTACTTGAATTACGTTTTGGAGCCATCGCCCCAACTGGCTGCCCAACGGTTACAATTTATCCCATTCTTATGGTGTTCCTATCCGCCGGGCGGCGACCCGGCTACCGATATGCTGGCTCAAGCTGTGAGCATTTTGGGGGCTGACTATGCTGGCTACCTGCTTTTTCTCAACGAGCCGGAGTTGGGCGGGCTGTATGGACAATGCGCGATGACGGATTTCAATGTAGCGGCCGATTTCTATATTCGCACGCGTCAGTTATTGCCCCTGGCCAGGCTGATTGGCCCCCACAATGCTTATGATGACAATATCAAGGGGCACACATTTGCCTGGCTGAATGATTGGCGCGAGGCTGTGCGGGCCAAGACATGCGCCCAACCGGAATTGGGCTTGCCGTGCGACTACCCGCAAAATGTTGCCTATGGCGCGCATTTTTTTGGGGAAACGGCGACCAGCAATTTGCGCCTGGCGGATGAACTTCATGCCCAGTTGATTGAGTGGGGGGAAGCGCACAAGGAAATTTGGGCCACAGAATTTACGTTTTGTTACGATAGGGCGGGGCAAGACCAGGAGTTAGAGGCTACGGTGATGGGATTTGAAGCGCTGCCTTATGTCGAGCGTTATGCGTTTTACACCAATCGCCTGGGCTACAACAATTGGACGCCGCCGCCAAGTTCTCGGTGCTTTCTGAAATCCTTCTTGCTCGATCCGGCCAGCAATTGGCGCGCTCTGACGCCGTTAGGCGAGATGTATCGCTTGTTGCCGTAACTATCCAATCCGGCTATCACGCGACTTTCCGCCGGCGCAGACCAAGCCCTCTTTGTGCTAGAATAGAGCTATGATGCTGGAGCTTTGTGTCATTGGCGGCGGTTTAGCGGGCGTTGAGGCGGCCTGGCAGGCGGCGAACCTGGGCGTAGCGGTCACGCTGTTTGAAATGCGTCCACAACGCATGACGCCTGCTCACACAACCGATCATCTAGCTGAACTGGTGTGTAGCAATTCCCTGGGCGCAACCAGCCTTTTCAAAGCGCCTGGCCTGCTCAAGGCGGAATTGCGGGGATTGGGTTCGCTCATTTTGCGTTGCGCGGCGGAGGCGGCCGTGCCGGCGGGAGGCTCTCTGGCGGTGGATCGCGCTCTTTTTGCGGCGCGAGTGGCAGAAGCAATTGAAACCCAACCCAACATCAATCTGGTGCGCGCTGAGGTGACTTCTTTGCCCGCCGGCCCGACGGTCATCGCCACCGGCCCGTTGACTTCTGACGCCCTGGCGAAAGAACTGACGGCGCTAAGCGGCGAGGAGTCTCTGTATTTTTATGACGCGCTGGCGCCGGTGATCAATTTTGAGACGGTGGATTTGAGCGTGGCTTTCCGGCAATCACGCTATGACCAAGGGGAGATGGAAGAAGGGGATTATGTGAACTGCGCTTTGACGGAGGAAGCGTATCAGGCTTTTTATGAGGCGCTAATTTCGGCCGAAACCATCTCCCTCAAGCCGTTCGAGCGCGAAGACCCCCATTTCTTTGAAGGCTGCATGCCCATTGAAGTTTTGGCCCAACGCGGCCGTGATGCCTTGCGCTTCGGGCCGATGCGTCCGGTTGGTTTGACGGACCCGCGCACCGGACGACGCCCCTATGCGGTCGTGCAATTGCGCCAGGATAATCTGGCCGGCTCGCTTTACAACCTGGTCGGCTTCCAAACCAATTTGCGTTGGAGCGAACAAAAACGGGTTTTGCGTCTCATCCCTGGCTTGCAGAACGCCGAATTTTTCCGTTACGGCATGTTACACCGCAATACGTTTATCAACTCGCCCCGGCTGCTCTCCCCGACGCTGCAATATCGGGGGCGCGCCGACCTCTTTTTCGCCGGGCAAATCATCGGTATCGAAGGGTATGTGGGCAATGCCGGCGCCGGTTTGCTGGCCGGAATCAATGCCGCGCGCCTCCTGCGTGGTCAACTGCCCGTCATTCTGCCGCCCACGACGATGCTGGGCGCTTTGTGTCAATATGTTACTCAGGCTGATATCCAGGCGTTTCAACCGATGAAAGCCAATTTCGGCCTTTTGCCGGCCCCGCCGGCCCAAATACTCAAAGGGGATCGCCCGCGCTGGTATGCCGAGCGCTCTTTGACGGCGTTGCGACGATTTGCGCGCGCGCATGGCCTGGCCTACGATCGCGCTACGGCGGAACGCGAGTGGGCGAGTGAGCCGGGCGTGAATGAATGAGGATGTACAGGGAAGGAATCATGCAAGTGTTTACAGGCAGTAACTATCTGGTACAACAGGAAGCGCGCGCACGATGGATGGCGCGCTTCTTCCAGCCGGTGGGAATGGTGGCAGTGGCGGTCGGCGTGGTCGGGTGGTTGTTCTTTCTGGTGCAGGCTTTCCTCGGTTCGGCCGAATGGCCGCCTCTGGCTATCACTGCGCTGACCCTGTTCACTCTGGCCGGTTTAATCCTGCCCAATTTCGCCGACGATCAGGCGCTCGAAGCGGATAACTATCTGGCCGGACGCGCGGGCGAAGAACGGCTGGCAACCTTTTTGCAAACACACTTGTCCGATGAATGGACGCTCTTCCGCAACGTCGTCTTGCCGGACGGTCGGGGTGATTTAGACGCCATTCTAGCCGGCCCGACCGGCGTCTACGTTTTGGAAGTGAAGACCTATGTAGGCCAGCACCGAAATGTCGGAGATTTGTGGTATCAACGGAATGCGCGCGCTGAATGGGAAGGGATGCGCGCCAATCCAACCCGCCAGGCGCGCCGCAACGAAGAACGCTTGCGCGCTTTTCTCAGCCAGGCCGATCTGTCGGTGGGTGTGACCTCGCGCGTGGTCTGGGCCGGCGACGGCTTGTTGTTGCAGGAAGGGCCGCTAGTGAGCATTTGGGAATTGCGCCGCCGCGATGAAGTCCTGGACGATCTGGAGCAGGGCGAGCCCATTGACCCGGCCCTGTTAACCCGCGTCAACCGGACGTTGCAAGCGCGTTTATACGCCGGGCAAGGGGAAGCGAATCCCTCTTGAGCCAATGGCGGGTGGTTGCAGTGGGTTGGGCGCTCTTGTTTCTGGCGGCGTGTCGCGCCGGCGCGGGACAGGTGTCGCCGCCTAACCCGACGCCGTCTCGACCCACGCCCGCACTGACGCGGCCGACCGACACACCCACGCCGATGAGCGACAAGTTCGATGGGGCGCAGGCCTTTGATCACCTGACGGCGCAGATGGCCCTGGGGCCGCGCTACCCCGGCAGTCCGGGGCATTTGGCAGCACGGGATTATATTGAGCGTTCTCTGACGGGCTTGGGCTGGACGGTGGAGCGCCAGGCGTTTGAGTACCGGGGATTTGAGGCCGTGAATTTAATCGGCCGAAATCCCCAGGCCCCCGCCGGCCCGATTCTGCTGATCGGCGCGCACTACGACACCCGCGCTCGCGCCGACCAATCGCCTGATCAGGCCGACAAGCCCGTGCCGGGAGCGGTTGATGGCGCCAGCGGCGTGGCTGTCTTGTTGGAGTTGGCGCGGGTGCTGGATGTATCGGCGGCTAAAGGTCAGGTGTGGTTGCTCTTCTTCGATGCAGAAGATAACGGAGATGACGGCTTGCCCGGTTGGGATTGGATTGTCGGCTCGACGCATCTGGCGGAGACGCTGACGGTGACGCCGGCGGCGATGGTGTTGGTAGACATGGTCGGCGACGCCGATCAGCAGTTGTATTGGGAAGCTAACTCTGATGTTGCCCTGCGCGAGACATTGTGGCGCATTGCCGCCGACCTCGGTTTTGGGGAGCAGTTCATCCCACAACTGCGCCATTCGATGATCGACGATCACATTCCCTTTGTGCAGCGCGGTATTCCGGCTGTGGACGTGATTGATTTTGACTATCCGTACTGGCATACGGTGGCGGATTCGGCCGATAAAGCCTCCCCGGACAGCCTTTATCGGGTGGGCCGTGTGCTTGAAGTTTGGCTGGAAAGATAACGGGTGGGAAAGCTGCGAACTTTCTACCCCCCGAAGGCAGGCTAAGCATGGACATCCCTGTTGTCGTTCAGATACATAGCGTCATGGTCTATCCGGATCGAGCGCGTGTCGGCTGCCTGGGAGAAGTTGACTTACCCCTGGGTACACAGCGTTTGATCCTGGATGATTTGCCCCTCAACCTGGAGGTGGAATCGGTGCGGGCGGCCGGCCAGGGCCAGGCGCGTGTGCGCGTGCTGGGGGTTGATGTCCGGCTCGCCCACTATATCCAGACCCCGGCCGTTCCCGTGCAAGAGCTAGAGCGACAGATTGAGCAGTTGGAAGACCAGGTCAAAAGTTGGGAAGACCAGCGGACGGCCTTGAAAGGCCAATTGCAGCATCTAGACGGCCTGCGCAACGCCACCGAAGAGTATGCCTGGGGGCTGGCGCGCGGGCGGACGACGGTTGAACAGCAGGCGCAATTGGCCCAATTCTTGTTCGGGCGCGAAGGCGCGTTGCGCGGCGAACTGCGCGAATTAGATGGGCAGCAGCGAGAATTGGATCGCCGTCTGAACAAACTGCGCCAGGAATTGCGGGCTTTACAATCTCAGCGCCCTCGCCAGCGGTATCAAGCTCTGATTGAGTTGGAAGTGCTGCAACCGGGAGCATTCCAGCCGAGCTTATCCTATATTGTCCATCAGGCGGGCTGGCAGCCGCTGTATGACATCCGCCTGTTAGAGACGCCGGGCGGCAAGTTGCTGGAGGTCAGTTGCCTGGCGCAGGTGACCCAAAACACCGGTCAGGATTGGCGCGGTGTGGCGCTCAGCTTGTCTACGGCGCGTCCGGCGCTCAACCAACGCCTGCCTGAATTGAAGCCGTGGTATATTGATGAGCGTAAAGCGGTTCCCCTGCCGCGGGCGGAGATGGCGACTCTGGCGGCAGCCCCAGCGGCGCCAATGGCGACGCGCTCTGCCAAAATGGCGGTGGCGGATGAGGCGGCTGAGGTGGCTGTGGCGGAAGTGGTGGAAAGCGGCCTGGCTGTGAGCTATCGTGTGCCCGGTCAGACGGATATCCCCAGCGACGGCTCCCCGCACAAGAGCTTGATCCAGCGCTTTGAATGGGGGGCGCAGGTGGATTATGTGACGATTCCGCGCCAGACGGACGCGGTTTACCGGCGGGCTAAGGTGAAGAACGCGGGGCCGTCAGCCTTGTTGGCGGGAGCGGTGAGTTTGTTTGTGGGCGACGAGTTTATCGGCCGAAACCACCTCGATTACACCCCGCAAGGCGGCGAGATGGAGTTGTGGTTGGGCGTGGAAGACCGCATCACCGTCAGCCGTGAATTAAGCCGCCGCGATGTCAACAAACAGTTCTTGCGTGATAAACGTCAACTGCGTTACGGCTACAGAATTGAGGTGCAAAATCTTCTGGGCGCGCCGGCGCAAGTGACCGTGCAGGATCAGATTCCAGTGTCGCGCCATGAGGAGATTAAGGTTTCGCTGGAACGCCTGTCGCCCGAATCGGCCGAACGCAGCCAACTGAACATCCTGGAGTGGAAGGTGATGTTGGCCTCGCCAGAGAAGCAAATCATCACGTTTGAGTACAACATCGAGCATCCCCGCAGTCTGGAAGTCAGCGGGTTGATTGAGTAGCGCCGCGTATGATTATCGGGCAAGGCAGCCTGGAGACGCGGCGCACGCTATAGCCTGGAGGTTCCTATTCCTACGCCAAGTTTTATCTCTGAGGTACAAGAGCGCGCCTTCCTGGTGGGCGCAGAGTTAAAGAGCGGCCGACCGCTTTTGCCGGTTGAAGACAGCCTGGACGAGTTGGCGCGTCTGGCTGAGACCGCCGGCCTGGCGGTGGTCGGCCGGACTTTTCAGCGCTTTGAACATCCCCACCAAGCCACCTTCATCGGGCCGGGCAAGGTAGATGAGGTCAAACACCTGGTGGAAGAACTGGACGCGAGCGTGATCATTTTTGACGATGAACTTTCGCCGCGCCACCAGCGTGAATTGGAAATCGCCTTTGGCGAAAAGGTCAAGTTGTTGGATCGCACGGCGCTGATCCTGGACATTTTTGCCCAACACGCGCACACCCGCGAAGGTATGTTGCAAGTGGAGTTGGCGCAACTGGAATACCGGTTGCCGCGCCTGACGCGCATGTGGACGCATCTGGCGCGCCAGGCGGGCAAAACCGGCGGCGGGGTGGGGGTGCGTGGGCCGGGCGAAATGCAGATCGAAATTGACCGCCGGTTGATCCGGCAGCGCATCGCTTTTTTGGAAAAGCAGTTGGATCAGGTGCGAGCGCACCGCAGCCGCCACCGCCAACAACGCCGCCAGACCGAGCTTCTGGTGGTAGCAATTGTCGGCTACACCAATGCCGGCAAGAGCACGTTGTTAAACTGCTTGAGCGGGGCGGATATTTATTCGGCCGATATGCTTTTCGCCACCCTCGATCCCACGACTCGCCGCGTCAGAATGCCCGGCGGTCGTGAAGTCCTCTTCACCGATACCGTCGGCTTCATTCAAAAATTGCCCACTCAGATTGTGGCCGCCTTCCGCGCCACGCTCGAAGAGATCGGTGAGGCGGATATCCTGCTGCACGTGGTGGACGCTACCCATCCGCAAGCCCAGGCGCAGATCGAAGCGGTTGAGGATACCCTGGCTGAGTTAGAAGTGGAGCATCTGCCCATGATTGTGGCCCTCAACAAGTGCGATCTGTTGCCGGAAGGCACAGACCCGTTCAGCCTATTCGAGTTGGCTTTGCCGACTGTGGCTATCTCGGCGGCAACCGGCGCGGGCAAGGAAATGCTGCTGGCCGCGGTCGAGGCTGCCACGGAGAGTTACCTGACGCTGGTGCGGGTTTTGTTGCCCTATGAACGGGGCGATCTGCTGTCGCTCTTTCACGAGCGCGGGCAGGTCGATCATGAAGAGCACACGGCCGACGGCGTGCTGGTGCGTGGGCGTGTGCCCACGCGCTTGCTGTCGAACTTTCAGGAATTTCTGGACGGCAAGGGCCGGTAGCAATCAACCGGACGCTTAAAGGGGGTCTATGAATTCTGTTCGCGCTCTCGCGCAACATCCGGCCGTGCAGGCGGCGTTGGCAAGTTTTTCGGCCGATATCGAGCCGTTAATCGCCCTCACCATCGCCATTCAACAAATACCCGCCCCGACCTTTGCCGAGCAAGCTCGCGCGGAGTTTGTGCAAGCCCACCTCAACGCCTTAGGATTGCGGGACATCTTCCGGGATGAAGTGGGCAATGTCTATGGCCGTTATCCCGGTCAACATCCCGGCGCGCCGCCGGTGGTGGTCAGCGCCCATGGCGACACCGTCTTTCCGGCCGGAACGGATTTGAGCGTGCGGCGGGAGGGCGCGCTGGTTCACGGCCCAGGCATCAGCGATAACTCGGCCGGAGTGGCCGGCGTCTTGCAGCTGGCGGCCACCTTGCCGCGCTTTGCCTTGCGCCCGCCGGCCGACATCTGGTGGGTGATCAATGTGCGCGAAGAAGGGTTAGGGGATTTAGGCGGTATGCGCGCTGTGGCGGCGCGTTTTCCCCAGGCAGCCGCGTTCGTGGTGGTCGAGGGCGGGGTGTATGGCAGTATCTTGCATGAGGCGATTGGCGTGCGCCGTTACCGCGTGCAGGTGAAAACAGTGGGCGGGCATTCGTGGAGTGATTTCGGCCGAACCAGCGCCATCCACGTTCTCGGCCAGATCATCGCCGCCATTGCCTGCCTTCCCGTCCCCACCGAACCGCGCACCACCTATAACGTCGGCCTCATCGAGGGGGGAACCTCCGTCAACACCATCGCCGCCTCCGCCGGCCTGCTCCTCGATCTGCGCTCCCAAGACGCCACGGAATTACTGCGACTGGTTCAGGCCGTGACGCAGATCGTGGCCGACATCCGCGCGCGCGTAGAAGCTGAAATTACTCTGGAAACGGTCGGCGATCGGCCCGCCGGTCGCCTGACGCGAGAGGCGCCGTTGGTAACCTGGGCCGGCGAGGCGTTGCGCTCTGTCTACCCTGGCGACATTTCATATCTCGCCGGCAGCACCGACGCCAATATCCCGCTTAGTCTGGGTCTACCCGCCGTCTGTATTGGCCTGGCGCGCGGCCATAACGCGCACCGCCTGGATGAATACCTGGACACTACGGATTTGCCGCGCGGGATGCAGCAACTCCTGCTCCTCACGCTGGCCGCGGCCGGATTTTAGGCCCGGCCCGTCGACTGAATCCTTCGCCTGATTCTCACCAAGGAACCTACGATGCACTTTGAACTTACGCCTGATCAACAAGCCTTTCGCCATGTCGTGCATAGCTTCATGGCTAACGAACTTAAACCGACGGCTCGCGAAACGGACGCTATGAGCGCGTTTAACTGGCCGGTCGTCAAGAAAATGGGGCCGTTAGGGTTATTGGGTATGATTGTGCCCGAAGCCTATGGCGGCGCTGAATTGGACATCGTTAGCGTCGCCATAGCCGTCGAAGAGATGGGCTGGGCCTGCGGCTCAACGGCGTTGGCGATTGCCGCCCACAATGGCCTGGCGCTCGGCCCGATTGTCCGTTACGGCACGGAGGCGCAGAAGCGCCAATGGTTGCCGCGCCTGGCGACCGGGCAAGGTCGGCTGGGCGCGTTGGCGCTAACCGAACCAGGCGCCGGCTCCGACCTCAAGGGAGGGGTGCGTACTCTGGCGGTGCGGGACGGCGACAGTTGGGTCATCAATGGCAGCAAAATGTGGTGCACCAACGCTTCTGTGGCTGACATTATTGTCGTGCTGTGTCGTACCGATCCGGCCGGCGGCAGCCGTAGCCTGAGCCATATCATCGTGCCGACTGATACGCCGGGGCTAATCATCCACCCGGCTGAGAAGAAGATGGGGCTAAAAGGCTCGCCGACCCATGCGGTGACGTTCGATAACGTGCGGGTTTCGGCCGATAATCTGCTCGGCCCGGAAGGCCAGGGACTCGCCCAAACCCTCGATACCCTCTCCGGCGGGCGCATCACCATTGGCGCTCTGGCGGTAGGTCTGGGGCAGGCCGCCTATGAAGCCGCCTTAAGCTATGCCCAGCAACGGGAGGCATTCGGCAAACCCATCGCTCACAACCAGGCCATTCAATGGATGTTGGCCGACGCCGCCACAGAACTTCACGCCGCTCGCCTCATGGTGTACCATGCCGCCTGGACCAAAGACCAGGGGCAACCTTTCGCCACGCTGGCCGCCATGGCCAAACTCTTCGCCACCGAGGTCAGTGAGCGCGTCTGTCGCAACGCCATTCAAATTCATGGCGGCTATGGCTACAGCAGTGAGTTCGAAGTGGAGCGCATCTATCGTGACACGCGGTTGATGACCATCGGCGAAGGTACCAGTGAAATCCAACGCCTGATCATCGCGCGCGACGTCTTAGGCGCATAACGCCGCCTTCATGAGCAACACCTATTGGGGCGGCGCGCCAATACTGTGCATCCTGGAAGGCGCGTGCTATGATGCAGAGGTGCTTGAATAAAGCGTACAACCCAAACCCCATTGGTATTTGAAGGAGTTATTGATGAGCTTGAAGCTCACCCTCGACGAATGAAAATGAGGTAAGCTTATGCCGACGGCAGTGCAAGACGTCGAATGTTTTTCTGCTATTGCGCATGCGCAAGGAGTTTG
>JAYRVN010000104.1:0-6395 GCA_041918535.1 Chloroflexota bacterium | reverse complement strand
GGCCGGGACGACGTAGCCATCCACTTCTTTTAGGATGCTTTCGACGATGGTGTAGGGGGCCATGACGGCGGCCATTTTGCCGGGGTCGGGGACGTCGAGCGCGCTCATCTCGCGTCCGCGCGCGGCCGAAGCTTCCAGAGCTTCTTCAAAGGGTTGGATACCCGCGGCGATTAAGCCGGCGTATTCGCCCAGAGAGTGACCCATCACCATATCGGGTTTGAAGCCGTAGTCGCCTAGAAGCCGATAGATGGCGGTGTCCAGGGCGAGCATGGCGGGTTGGGTGATGGCGGTTTGCATCAAGTCCCACTGCGCCTTGTTGACGGCTGCCTGGTCGTTTGGGTCTACCATGATGTAGGAGGATAAGGGGCGCCCCAGAATAGGCGTCATGACCTTGTCGGCCTCCAGGATGGTTTGGCGGACGGTGGCGGAAGATTCGGCCAGTTCGCGCCCCATGTTGACATATTGGCTACCCTGACCGGGGAAAAGAAAGGCGATTTTGCCGGGTCGGCCGCTGCCACGGAAGATGCCTTGCGCTTGCAGCGCCGGCCAGGTTTGGGGGTTATCGAAACCTATGGCGCGTTGGGCTTTGTGCAGACGGTCGAGCAGTTCATCGTGGTTGCCAAAGTCAAAAACCAGGCGTTCGGATTGGGCGATTTCGGCCGAATCCGGCAACTCCCAGCGAGGCGTCCAGCCTCCTTCCACTCGTTTGATCACCGCATCCAGCTTGCCCTTCAATTCCACTGCCGTATTCGCGCCGAGAGCTAGAATCCCACGCAACGGTTTCGGCCGAAAAGACGGGCGCACCCGGCCGTTGGCAGCCTGCGTCGTCAGCCCTTCACTCTCCTGCTTGAGATACCCCGGCACATACTCTTCCAGCACCAAATGAAAGTTGGTGCCGCCGAAGCCATAGGCGCTGACGCCCGCGCGGCGCGGTGTGCCATTGGGCGACTGCCACTCCCGCGACTCGTGCAATAAGTAAAAAGGCAGCCGGTCAAAGCCAATATCCGGATTAGGCTTACGGGCGTTCAGAGTAGGCGGAAGGATTTTATGGTGCAGCGCCAGGGTGGCTTTCAGCAATCCCGCCGCGCCGGCGCCCGCCTTTAAGTGGCCGATATTGCTCTTCACCGAGCCCAGGCCAATGCTCCCACGTGGGGCCTTATCAAAAACTTTGTGCAAGCTTTCCACTTCCACGACATCGCCCACCGGTGTGCTGGTTCCATGCGCCTCAATCAGACCGGCTGTAGCCGGATCAATCCCCGCGCTTTGCCAGGCCCAGGCGATAGCCAGTTCCTGGCCGATAGGATTGGGGGCGGTAATGCCTTTGCCCCTGCCGTCACTCGCTCCGCCGACGCCGCGAATCACGGCATAGATTTTGTCGCCGTCACGCTCGGCATCTTCCAAGCGCTTGAGTAAAAAGAGCGCAGCCCCTTCACCCATGACAAAGCCGTCGGCCCCATCGCCGAACGGTCGTGTGCCGGTGGCGCTCAACGCACCGATTTTGCTGAACTTGACGAAACTGCCGGCGCCCATGTTCCGGTCAACGCCGCCGGTCAGTACGGCATCCACCTTGTGCTCGGTCAGCAGGCTAATTGCCGACTCAATGGCGGCGAAACTGGAGGCGCAGG
Organism: Chloroflexota bacterium; assembly: GCA_041918535.1. GTDB lineage: Bacteria > Chloroflexota > Anaerolineae > Promineifilales > Promineifilaceae > DAOTXO01. The sequence continues at coordinate 4,770 of JAYRVN010000104.1, read as the reverse complement.
CAGCGTCGGTGATGTAATTGGGGCCGTGCAGGTCGAATACGTTGGCAACACGTCCGGAGACGATATTGGGTAGCTCGCCGGGCATGGAGTCTTCCGTTATAGCAGGAAAGGTATCACCAATCTGCGTGCGCCAAGCGTCAATAATTTGGTCGCGCAGTGGCAACGGCAGCTCTTGAAAAGCGTCTACCGATTGCAGAGAGCCTGCATAATCCGGAAATGAAATACGCAGCATCGTGCGGTAGTGCAACTCGCCGCCCATGGCCGTGCCGATGATGACCGCCGTGCGTTCGGTGTTCAGAGGGCGCTGCGGATAGCCATAATCGGCCAACGCATCCGCCGCGACGGTTAAGGCCCATTGTTGGCCCTCATCCATCGACTCGGCTACCTTGGGCGGGATACGAAAGCGCTTCCAATCAAATTGAAAGCCTTGCACCCAACCGCCGATCTTGGTGTAGGTTTTATCGGGGGCGGCCGGGTCGGGATCGTAGTAATCGTCTTGCGCCCAGCGGCCGGATGGCACTTCGGAGATGCTGTACTTCCGGTCCAGAATGTTTTGCCAAAAGGTCGCTACATTGGGGGCGTCCGGCAAGATTGCCCCCACGCCTACGATAGCGACTGCTCTTTCATACGGACTCATAGGTAACTCCTCTGTGGCGGATTGGCCGACGACATCGAGCAGGCCAATCGCGTCGCGTGTTGAGCGCTCACCGGACGGCGTAAGCCTTGACCAGTTGAGCGGCGGCAGAATCCATGTCCTCGACTAAACCTTGTTGAGCGGCATAAATAGCAGGTAGATTTAGCCCAGCCGCCAGGTTTGGGTCGGTTTGGCCGGCGCCGATGACCCAGCGCAAGCCTTCGGTCGCCACGCGCAAGGCGGCGTCGCGGCCGTGTATGCGGGACAGGGTTTGCCGGGTGGCAATATCCAGTGGGATGGCTTCTGTGGGGTGAGAGCGGACACGCTCGGCAAAGATGGCGGCGGTTTCGGCGTAGGCGATCCATTCGCCCAGGCGGAACAGGATATGTTGATTGCGGGTCAGTTTATCCTGTCGGCAGCGCTCAAGCAGCACAGCCAGGGCGCGCAGAGCCAGGGCTGCATAGTTGGCGCCATTGAGGGATTCGGCCGAATGCACTTTTTCCAGCCGCGCCGCCCAATCGTTGTAATACGCGCCGCGCGTCTTCAAATGTTCTTGCCAACGATCGCGGGCAATCGTCCATTCCATAATCTCTGAAGTGCCTTCATAGATGGTCGTGATACGCACATCACGCTTGATCTTCTCAACCAGATACTCTTTGGTGTAACCGTAGCCCCCGTGAGCCTGAATAGCATCTTCGGCCGCTTTATTACCGGCCTCTGTCGCCATATATTTCGCTACCGCCCCTTCCGTTTGCAGGCCCTCTTCGCCGCCATCCAGCCTTTCCGCCACCCATTCGATGTAGCTGCGGGCTGCTTCTAGACGGACGGCATTGGGCACGATCAATTTGTGGGTGTAGCCTTGCTTCTGGCTCAGCGGCAAGCCTCCTTGCACACGCTCTTGAGCATAGCGAATGGCTCGGCGCAACGCTTCCCAGCCCGCGCCAAGGCCAAATGCGCCTACCATCAGGCGGGTGTAGCCGAAAACAGCCTGGGCTTGCGCCAAACCTTTGCCTTCTACGCCGCCAATCAAGCGATCGGCCGATACATACACCTCTTCTAGAAAGAGCGCGGCTGTATTGCTGGCGCGGATGCCGTGCTTGTCTTCCGCCTTGCCGAAGGCGAAGCCGGGAGCATCGCGCTCGACGATAAACCAGGTGGGACCGCCAGGGGCAAGGGCCAGAATACTGTAGAGATCGGCGACCGCGCCATTGCTGATCCATTGCTTGCGGCCGGTTAGTTTATAACCGATGACCACGTCGTCTTGCATGACGGGTTCGGCTTTGGTGGCAAGCGCCGCCAAATCGCTGCCGGCTTGAGGCTCTGTCGCGCCATAGGCCATCAGCAGGGCGTCGTCGGCGATGCGCTTCATCCAGACCTGTTTCTGTTCCGCTGTGCCACCCACGCGAATTGGGTCGCTGCCCAGGAATGTGGCCAACACCCCGGTCGCCACGCCCAGGTCAATCGAGGCCATCAATTCGGAGACGCGATAAATATCATACGCGCCGCCGCCGAGGCCGTTGTACTCTTCGGGAATAAAGAGCAGGTGCAGGCCCAGGTGTGAAGGGTCGTAGAGCTCTCTGAGCACCTCCAGCGGGAAGCGATCGTCGTGATCGAGTTGTAAAAGAAACTCCGGTTTTAGTTTATTGGCGGCATAATGCTTGAGCGTGTCAAGAATCATGTCGCGCGTGTCCTGGTCTAGTTTAGCCATGTCGCCTTCCTAAAGCATCCTTAATGGGCGGGTATCCCAAGTTATCTAGAATGATATGAAATTGACGCGGTGCGCGGGGAGTGACAAATGTCACGTCAACGACATGTCACTTATAATCTACTCTGGAAAAAAGTCAAGCAATTGCCTAGTAAATACGCGTGATCGGCCAGACTTCAAGCAGGTAACGACGACTCGCGTCGGTTGCGCGGAGCTTGTCCAGGAGGGCTCAATCGGGCAGTGCGTTTTTAGCCTGGAAAATGTGCAAAAAGGGGTTTCGGCCGAATCCCCCCCTCACTCACAAGTGCTGCCGAACCACGCCCACCAATTCCTCAAACTGAAAGGGTTTTTGCAGAAAAGCCGCCACCTGCCCTGCCTGAAAACGCGTGTGCACTTCCGTCGGGCTATAGCCGGAGGTGAGGATGATGGGCAGATTCGGCCGAATTTGCCGCAATCTCACTAATGTCTCTTCGCCGTTCATACCTGGCATAGACAAGTCCAATAACACCAGCTTTATCGCACCCTGATGTTCCTCCACCAACCTGAGCCCTTCCTCCCCCCCTCTCGCGGCCAATGTGTCAATTCCCTCTAACTCCAGAATTTCCGCTATGGCCTCGCGCACCGATTCTTCATCATCAATCACCAGCACCCGCCCCACAGGCAACCCCTTTGGCGGCGTCGTTGCCGGCGGTAGTTCTTTGGTCGACAGCGCGTCGCGGCTGATGGGCAAGACAAGCTTGAATTTCGTGCCTATCCCAACCCGGCTCTCCACTTGCAGCCCGCCCCCTTGCGCCCGCACCAGGCCCAAAACCACCGCTAACCCTAACCCGCGTCCGGTGAACTTCGTAGTAAAAAAGGGGTCGAAGATTTTAGACAGTGTCTCCCGATCCATCCCCGGCCCGTCATCTTCCACCGTCAATGTGGCATACAAACCGGGTTTCAACGGCTTGTCCAGATATTGGGATAAGGCGGCCTCTTCCGGCGTCACCATTTGCGTGCCTGTGCTCACGCGAACAAGACCGTCGCGCTTATCCAGCGCCTCGATAGCGTTAATAACCAGGTTTGTGACGACCGGTTGAAGCTGCCCTTCGTCGCCGGCAACCGGCGGCAGGTCGGCGGTCAGATTGGCAACCAAACGGATATTCTTGGGCAAGTTTTGCGCCACAGAGTTCAGGTTTTCTTGTACCACGGCATTCAAGTCAACCGGGCGCGTTTCAGATTGGATGCTGCCGGCGTGGGCCAGCAATTGATTGGTTAGTTGGGCGGCTCGCTCCGCCGCCTGTCGCGCCTTTTCCAGATGGCCATGGTTTGTGGCCTCAGGGATTCGCGCCTGAGCCAATGACAACTGTGTGAGGATTACTGTGAGCAGATTGTTGAAATCGTGAGCAATACCGCCGGACATGAGGCCCAGGCTCTTTAGCTTTTCCGCTTGCCGTAACGCCTCTTCTGCCTGAATTCGCTCGGTGACATCATGATAGTTAACCACAATCCCACCGATCGCCGGGTCATCTTGGAAGTTTCTAACAGACGCCTCCACCCACCGCCATGAGCCGTCCTTATGCCTGACGCGCACAACGACAGTTGCCATATGGCTGGGCTGGCGTAGGACCTGTCCCAATGTATCTAGGCTTAACTGCTTATCGTCCGGGTGGATAATGGCATCGATAGAATTCATACCCAAACGCTCCACCAGGCTGAGACCGGAAATAGAACTGGTCGCCCGACTGGCATAGAGCAGAACGCCGTCGCGACTGACCACAGCGATGGAATCGCGACTGTTTTCTATCAAAGCGCGAAAACGTCTTTCGCTCTCCTGAACCGCGCTATATAGAGCGGCCCGCTCCAAGGCCAGATTCAAAAAGTGGCCCATAGCTTCTACGACGGATAGATCGCGTTCCTCAAGCCTGACGTCGGTGTTGCTTGCCACTTTCAGAACACCGACCACTTGTCCCCGATCCACTAAAGGCACGCAAATGGTTGAATCAACGTCCGACTCGGACTGCTCCGACGGTCTGCCCAGCCATCTTGAACGGCCGGTCTGCACAACCTCGCCCATCTCCCCCTGGTCGGCCGGTAAGCGTGTGGGTAATGTCTCGTACCCATGCTGATCCTGTAAAATCAAGGCATCGCCTTCCAGCAAATACAAACAGACATGGGTATAACCGAGCAACCGACGCATGGCTTCAACCGCAGCGTGTAGGATGGTCGGCAAGTCCAGATCGCGCGCCAGGGCGTGATGCGCTTCATTCAAGAGCCTGAGTTCTGCCGCCTGACGCTCAGCCTGGTGAAAAAGTTCCCGGTAACGCGCATCATCAACCTTTTTAGCTGCCGCAGCCTCTTTGAGGTCGGTAATGTCCCGATTGACGGCCACTACGCCGGCCGGCTGTCCCTGGCCGTCGGTAAATCGGGTGACAGATGACATCACATCAAT